>DATABU010000531.1:0-3858 GCA_036259415.1 Longimicrobiaceae bacterium | reverse complement strand
CCCGCCCGGATGACCGGGCGGGGGCGCCTCGCGTGTCGCGTCGGACGGCCCGTCAGCTGGGGATGCGCAGCTTCTGGCCGGGGCGGATGGGCGACCTGTCGTCGATGTCGTTGGCGCGCTGGATCGCCGCCACGGTGGAGTCGTACTTCCGGGCGATCCCCCAGAGCGTCTCGCCGTTCCGGACCACGTGCTCGCGGGGGGCGGCCTTCTTCGTGGACGACGCGGAGGACGCCGCGCGCGCCTCCGCCGCCTTGCGGGGGATGCGCAGGGTGCGGCCGGGGACGATCACGTCGCCCTTGAGGTCGTTGGCGGCGCGGATCTCCTCCACCGAGACGCCGTACTCGCGGCTGAGTCCCCAGAGCGTCTCCCCGTCCTGGACCCTGTGCTCCGCGCCGCGGCGCTCCTCCGGCCGGGAGGACGAGGACGACGTGCGCTCGCTCCCGCCGGAGCGGCCGGGCTCGCTGCCGCGGTCGCCCTTGCCGCGCTCCTCGCTCCGTGCCGTGCCCCTGCTCTCGCCGCGGGTGGAGCCGGACGCGACGCGCTCCACGGGGCGGGCGGCGAGCGCCGCCACGGCCGCGCGGGGGAGGCGCAGTCGCGACCCGGCGGGGAGCTTCTCCAGGTCCACCGTGGGGTTCAGCTCGCGGATGCGGGCGATGGTCGTCCCCGCGAACAGGGCCAGCCGCTCGACCGAGTCGCCGCGGCGCACCGCGTAGCTCCCGTAGCCGCCGTCGCGCCGGATCTCCGAGTCCAGGTACGCCTGCTGGAGCGCCGGGCCGGTCCCCCGCGGCGCCCACACCCAGTACTCGCCCGCGGGCGTCATCCCCCGGTGCAGGTGCGGGTTCAGCTCCGCCAGCGCCAGGGCGGGGAGGTTCGCCATCAGCGCCAGCTCGGCCAGGGGGATGGACAGGTCGGTGCGGACGCTGTCGTAGGCGAAGGGACGCGCCAGCCCCTGCGGCCGGGCGAAGCCGAATCGCTCCCGGTCGCGGGCGATGATGGTCACCGCGTACAGCCGGGGGACGTACTGCTTCGTCTCCTGCGCCAGCGTCCCCAGGACCGCCAGCTCCCAGAAGCTGCGGGCGCCGGTCCCCTGCATCCCCCGGTTGATCCGCCCGGTGCCCGCGTTGTACGCGGCCGCCGCCAGCGACCAGTCGCCGCGGAAGGTGCGGTGCAGGTCGCGGAGGTGCCGCGCCGCCGCGTGGGTGGAGCGCACCGGGTCCATCCGCTCGTCCACCAGGTCGTCGATGCGCAGCCCCATCGCCCGCCCCGTGGGCCGCATGAACTGCCACATCCCCACCGCCCCCACGTGCGAGCGCGCGGTGGGGATGTATCCGCTCTCCACCATCGCCAGGTGGTGCAGGTCGGTGGGGAGGCCGTAGCCCGCGAAGACCCCCTTGACGAACTCCTCGTAGCGCTCGGAGCGCTCCAGCCACCGCCCCACGACGGCCTTGCGCTGCCCCACCAGGAAGTCCAGCTCCGCCGCCACCCAGGTGTTCGCCTCCATGGGCATGTCGTAGCGCACATTCCCCAGGAGCGTGGCCGAGGCGTCCTTGAGCTCCTCGCTCTCCAGCTCGGGGCCGGAGTCCACGGTGTCGGGTGCGACGGTGGGGATCTCGACGGGGGCGGGAGCGAACGCGGGGGCGCGGGACGCGCCGGGGGAGCAGGCGGCCAGCGCGAGCAGGACCGCCGCCGGGGCGAGCAGGCGATTCGTCATGGGGATTGAGCCGTCCGGTCGCGGTTGGGAACAGTGCGGCCACGATCCCGGGGAACCGGGGGCCGCCCTCGGAGGTGTGAGGAAGAGGGAGCCAAGATAGTGACCGGTCGGGCATTGCGCTATACCGAAAAGATGGCGAAGGCGGGTGGATGGCGGTTCAAGTCCTTGCGCCCCAACGTGATCGGGTTGGGCTGGCGCTGAACGGCGGGGTCGGGCGTGCCCCCCGCTGCGCAGGCCAGGCGCCGGATCAGGTGCCGAGTGGCGCGATCTCGATCCCGGCGGTCCGGGAGGCGTCGCTCCGGTCCGACTTGCGCCCGGGCACGTGTCGCATGGCCCGTGCGTTCCCCAGCCCCCGCGTGGAGTCCCACTCCAGCACCTGCCAGACCGGCTTCCGGTAGACGCCCGTCGACTCCATCCCCACGCGCGTGACTCCCATGCTCCGGAGCCACTCCAGCAGGCGCAGCGGTTCGCGCGTCGTCGTGCCGAACCGCTCGCTCCGGCGCCGCACCTGCTCCCCTTCGGCCAGTCGCGCACAGACGACCAGTACCGGGCACGCGACGTGCGCTGGATCGAGGCATCCTGTTCAGGCACAAGAGTTTACAGGAGGCCACGATGGAAGATGCCTACGACCATGAGGAGCCGGGGGCGGCGGCCGCCTCCGTGCTGGACGAGTCCATGGTGCTCTCGCGCCCCGAGCTCGTGCTCTTCGCGCTGGCGTTCGCGCTCTCCGCCCTGCTGGGCACGCCCCTGCTCGCCGAGATCGCCGGCGTCGGATGAGCGGGACCCTCCGCTCGTGTGACCGGCGCGGACGGGGGCTTTCGCAGCGCGGGGAGCGGGGCCGGCACCCGCGTGGGGGCGCTTCTCGTGGCGGCGGTTGGGCAAAGGAATTGCGAGCGCCTATATTGCCGCCTCGCAGACAGCGTACGGGACAGACACAGGACGGAATACATGGCCTCGTTCGAAGACTTCGGACTCCGCGAACCCCTCCTCGCCGCCCTCGAGGACGAGGACGTCGAGACCCCCACCGCGCTCCAGGAAGCCACCATCCCGGTGCTCAGGCGCGAGGGGAACCTGGTGGCGCGGGCCGGCGCGGGCTCGGGGAAGACGCTGGCGTACGCGCTGGGCGTCCTGGACCGGCTGCAGCCGCGCGAGCCGGAGGCGGCGGACGAGGACGGCGGGGAGCCGGCGCCCCGCGGGGCGCGCTTGCTGGTGCTGGTCCCCACCGCCGAGACGGCGGAGCGCACCGCGCTCTCGCTGGTCCCCTACGCGGCCGCGGTGGAGCTGGGCGTCACCGTGGCCGGGGGGAGCTGGGGGACGCCCCCCGCGCTGGCGGAGGTGCTCGTCGGGGCGCCGGGCGACGTGCTGGACGCGGTGCGCGGCTCCGAGCTGAAGCTGGACGAGCTGGAGGCGGTGGTGCTGGACGGCGCCTCCGAGATCCAGGAGCTGGGCGGATGGGAAGCCACCGAGATGCTGCTGGACCACGTCCCGCGCGAGGCGCAGCGGGTGGTGGTCTCGTCCGTGTTCACCCCCGAGATCGACGACCTGGTGGACCGCCGGGTGAAGCGGGCGCTCCGCTACCCCGCCGAGCCCGCCGTCCCCGAGGCGGGGCAGCCCGCACCGGAGGGGAACGTCGGCTACGCGCTGGTGGCCGAGGGCCGGAAGACCGACACGCTGGCGCGGCTCCTGGCCGAGCCGCGCGAGGGCGGCGCGCCGCCCGTGCTCTACTGCCGCACCGACGAGCGCGCCGCCGAGGTGGCCGAGGCGCTCACCCTGCGTGGCTTCCTGGTGGGCGAGACGGGCGACGCGGAGGCGGACGTGGCGGTGGTCACCGCCGGGACCACGCGCGAGGAGCTTGCCGCGGAGGCGGAGGGCGGCCCGGGACGCACCATCAGCTTCGACGTCCCCGCGGACGAGAGGATGCTCGTGGCCCGCCACGGCGGCGACCCCGGCGCGCTGGTGTTCCTGGAGCCGCGCGAGATGGCGCACCTGCGCGAGATCGCCCGGCGCGCGCGCCTGCGCCCCCTCCCGGTGGCGGTCCCGGAGCCCGCGAACGCCGCGGCGGCCGGGCTCTCCGCCTTCCGGCGCGAGCTGCGGCGCGCCCTGCGCGAGGAGGACCTGGGGGCGCAGATGCTGGTGCTGGAGCCACT
>DATABU010000530.1:0-3384 GCA_036259415.1 Longimicrobiaceae bacterium | reverse complement strand
GTTCGCCGGCTCCGGAATCTGGGCTATGAGGTCGAACTGAACCGGGCAGCCTGACCCCAGCTCTGGAGCCCAGTTTCTATTCAGGGATGCGAGCGCGAAGCGGCGAGACCCGCCGGCCGTTTGGCGGGGCTCGCCTCCGTTGGCCGGCGTAGTGTGCCGGCCTACGGAGCCGCAGCCCGACCCGAGCGCCAGCGAGGGGCACGCCCGAACCGAGCCGTTCACCCCCCGATCCGACCTCAGCTCAGGGCGGTCGAAAGCAGGTGCAGGAGCAGCCCGAACCCCGCCGCCGTCCCCGCCAGCCCGCCCAGCGTCGCTGCGCCCCGGCGGCGATTCCGCACCCGCTCCTCGTACGCCTCCCGGAACGCCTCTCCGTACTCCGGGCCGCGCTCCCGCAGCCGCTCCCCCAGGTGCGACGGGAGGTCCACCGGCGCCCGCTCCGCGTGGGCGACGGTCCCCACCACCACGGCCGTGCCCCCGAGCACGATGAAAGCGGGGACCTCGTCGCCGTCGGCCACCGCGACGAGCCCGAAGAACCCCACCGGGAGCCCGCCCGCGAAGCCGCCCAGGAAGTAGCCCCCCGTCCCCCGCCGGCCCGCCCAGCGCCGCCCGTCCTCCCGCCCCGCCTCCGCCGTGCCGGCGACCAGCGCGGTGTCCGCCGGGGGCGGAGTCTCCTGCGCCGGCGCGGCCGCGGGGTGCGCGAGCAGGAGCGTCAGCAGGAGGAGCGGGAGATGCGGGCGCGGGCGGAGGGAGGTCATGGCAGGGGGATCCGGGAGAGGGTCAGAAGAGCGCCAGGAGGCGCGCGGGGCCGCCGGTGGCCCCCAGGTGCTTCGGCGCGCCGACCACCAGCACCGCGCCGGCGGGCGGCACCCGGTCCAGGCTCGCCACGTTCTCCAGCCCGTACCTCCCCGCCGGGAGGAAGACGCGGTGCGCCTCGTACTCCGACGACGCGCCCGGGTCCAGGCTGAGCGTGTCCACGGCGGCCCCGGCGACCTCGCGCTCCTCCACCAGGAAGCGCGCCGCCTCCGCGCTCCAGCCGGGCGAGTGCAGCGTCCCGGCCGCGTCCGCGTTCAGGTAGCGCCCCGGCTCCGCCAGGCGCGCCTCCCACCCGGAGTGCATCGCCACCACCGCGCCCCGCGGGATCCTCCCGTGCCGCCGCTCCCAGGCGAGCAGGTCGTCCACCGTCACCCGCGCGTCGTCGTCGCGCGCGGCGCGCCCGGCGATGGAGACCACCGCCAGCGGGGCCACCAGCGACTCCGCGGGGAGCGCGTCCGCGGTGGCGCCGCCGGCCAGGAAGTGCGCCGGCGCGTCCAGGTGCGTGCCGGCGTGCTCCACGTAGCGCAGCTCCGCGGAGGCGTACCCGTCCCGCTCAACCGTGGCAAGGGAGCGCGCGCGGAAGGGCGGGTAGCCCGGGAACACGGGGAAGTCCGGTCCGAGCACGTGCGTCAGGTCGCGCACGCGCCGCAGCCGCGCGAGCGCCTCCGGGGGCACCGCCAGCGCGGGGGCGCCCTCCCACGCGCTGGGAGCCGCGGAGCCGGCGCCCGCGGCGTGGACCGACCCGACCACCTCCGGGGAGCACATCCGGTGTTCGCCTCGCCGACTGGGGGACGACCCCGCTCCGGGACCGGGCGCGGGAGAGGATGGCGTCAAGTCTGGCGGGGAGGGGCGGAAGAGGCAAGCGCCATCGCGTCGCGCACGGGCTCGCCGCACGCCGCCAGGATGGCCTGCGCGTCGGCGGCCGCGTGCTCCGAGCCGACCGCCGACACCCGCGCCCCGGCGTCGTCGCCGCGCGCCTGGACCTCGTAGCCGCCGGTCACCACGCGCAGCAGCGTACGTCCGTCCCGGCGCGGGTAGATGGTGAGGGTGAGCTGGTCGTACTTCTCGATCCCGCCGAGGAGCGCGTCGCCCAGCCCCGTCCGGTCGCGGTCGGCGCGGATGAAGCCGGCTTCGCGGTCCGCGTCCGCGACCACGTACCCCCGCTCGTTCACCTCGCGCATCGCGCAGGCGAACGCCTCCGCGGGGGAGCCGGGGGCCAGGGTGCGGCTGGGCGGCGGCGGCGTGGTCGGGAAGGCGCAGGCGGCGGAGAGGACGAGGATCACGGTCGCTGGGATGCGCATGGCCGTTCGACGGGTGGGGGATGGCCGGGGTGACGGACCCTCCCGGAGCGGCAATCCCCGCGCCGTCCCCGCGCCACGGCGTAAGCACCTGCCGCGCAGGCGGATCGCGCCCCGGGGCCCCCGCCGCCCCGTCCGCCGGTCGTCCACCCCGGCGGACACCGGCGTCCCCGCGGGGGCAGGGGAATTGCGTTCGGCGGGGGGACGGAGCGATCCATCCCCATTTCCGAACCGGAGAGTCGAACATGGCGCAGATGACCGACCCCAAGGAGCTGCTTAAGCACGAGCTTGGCGACCTGCTGTACGCCGAGCGCCGCTTCCTCACCGCCACCAAGACCATGGCGCGCGAGACCCGGGACCCCGAGGTGAAGAAGCGCGTCGAGCAGCACGTGCGGGAGACCGAGGGGCAGATCGAGCGGTTGGAGAAGGCGTTCGAGGCCATCGGCGAGAAGGCCAAGGCGGAGAAGTGCGAGGCCGCCATCGGGCTGCGCGAGGAGCACGATTCCTTCAAGTCCGAAGAGAAGCCCTCCAAGACGCTGCTGGAGGCGTTCGACCTGGGCTCGGGGCTGCGCGTGGAGCACTACGAGATCGCCGCGTACCGCACCGCGATCGCCGTCGCCAACGCGCTCGGGCAGGAGGAGTGCGCCCGCATCCTGGGGGAGAGCCTGAGGGAGGAGGAGGAGATGGCGCGCTTCCTGGAAGAGAGCGCCCCGGCGGCGCTGGAGCGGCTCTTCGCCTCCGTGGAGGCGTGACGGGCCGGAACCTCAACCTGGAGGCAGAGATGGCTGGATACGGACGGGACTACCGCGGCGGGCGGGGGTGGTTCGACCGCTGGTTCGGCGGGCACGGCGGCGGCCGCGGGTACGACCGCGGCTACCGGGGCGGCCGCGGCGGATACGGGCGCGACTACCACGTCGAGGGCCCCGGCTACCGCACCGGGTCCGACCCCAACCGGCAGGGCCACGGCGCGCAGTTCGACGCGCCACACACCCGCGACTACTTCAACCCCGGCCACTTCGTGGACGAGGCGTGGGGAGGCGCGTACAGCGCGGGCGACGCGCAGTACGCCGGCCGCAGGCTCTTCAACCCGGGGAACGACCCGGGCCGGCGCGGCTACGGCGGCCGCTACGACCGCCCGTACCGTGGCGACGACCCGGGGTACGGCTGGCGCCGGGCCTTCACCCGCGGCTACGACCGCGACTGGTAGGCGCGGCTCCCCGGGCCCGGGCACGCGGGGCGCCCTCCAGGCCGGGAGGGCGCCCCGTGCGTCGTA
>DATABU010000529.1:0-2983 GCA_036259415.1 Longimicrobiaceae bacterium | reverse complement strand
CTTCCCGGCCGCGGCGGCGCGCAGCGTGGCGTTCCCGGCCGCGCGGTGGTGCGCGGCGCGGTCGTGCAGGGTGAGCGTGTCGCCGTCCTCCCGGCGGAACGCGAGCCCGGCGGCTCCGTGCCCGGCCTGCTCGTAGGTCATCCCGATGGCGCCGGTCAGCGAGGGCCAGGAGTCGCCGTAGCCGGGGTAGAAGAGGTCGAACGCCTCGGCCGTGTAGTAGTCCCACCCCTGCGCGTCGAAGGCGCGGGCGTTGGCCTCGCCGAAGCGCTTCCCCCAGCGGAGCACGTAGTCCGGGTAGATGGGGTTGATGGGCGCCGACGCCGGGAAGAAGAAGTAGGACGAGTTGGGCGACATCTCGTGGAAGTCCACGTGCACCTGCGGGTTCCACCGGTTCCAGGTCGCCAGGCGCGCGCGGGTCTCCGGCTGGGTCCCCCAGCTCCAGTCGCGGTTCAGGTCGAAGAGGTAGTGGTTGAAGCGGCCGCCCGGCCAGGGCTCGCGGTGCTCGCGCGACTGCGGGTCCGGGTCCGGGGTCTCGCCCACCACGGAGGTGAACCAGTGCACGTAGCGGTCGCGGCCGTCGGGGTTGGCGACCGGGTCGATGACCACCACCAGCGAGTCCAGCGCCCCCGCCACCTCCGGCGCGCCGCGCGCCAGGTCCCAGGCCGTCCACATCCCCGCTTCGGAGGAGGACGACTCGTTGCCGTGCACCCCGTAGGAGAAGTAGACCACGGCGGGGTTGGACGCGGCGAGCTGCCGGGCGCGCTCGGCGGAGGTCTCCGGCCGGGTCAGCTCGGCGTTGGCGGCGAGGATCGGGTCCAGGCGGGCCAGGTTCTCCGGGGTTGCGATGACCAGCTGGAAGAGCTCCCGCCGCTCCGGCGTGACGCCGTACGGCCGGTACTCCACCCGGGGCGACGCGTCGGCCAGCGCGCGGGCGTAGTCGCGCACCCCGGCGTACGGGGTGAAGTGCCGGCCCATGGGGTACCCCAGGAACTCCGCCGGGGAGGGGGGCGCCTGCTGCGCCGCCGCCCCGAGGGGGAGCGCGAGGAGCGCGAGGGCGGCGAGCGTGCGCCGCCGGGAGGTGCGCAGGTGCATGCGGACCGTGCAGTTGTGGGTGGGGACGCGGCCGAACGAAAACCGCAGCAAGCTAACTTCCGCGATTCCGGGGGCGCAACTCCGCGGCTTGACAGCGCCGGGACGGGTCGGTAGCCTCCGGTCCCGCCGCGCCCCGGGAGGGCGCGGCCGCCTCCGGCACCCCCTCTCCCGCGCATCCCCCGTGACGCGACACGGCCTCCGGCTCCTCCTCGCCTGCGCCCTCCCCGCCGCGCTCCACGGCTGCGGCGGGGGCGACCCGGACACCATCTCGCGCGAGCGCTTCGTGGCCGCCAACGTCGCGCTCCGCAGGCTGGACGGCGACACCCTCCGCACCCCCGCCGACTCGGCGCGCGCCCGGGCCGCGACGCTGGAGCGGCTGGGGGTCACGGAGGAGCAGCTGGTCGCGTACGTGGACGCCCGCCGACGCGACACCGGGGACATCGCGGAGACCTGGCGCGAGATCGCCGGGCGCCTGGCGAGCATCGACTCGGTCGCGCGCGCCGACTCGATGCGCAGGGACTCGCTGGCGCGGGCGGACACCCTCGCGCCGCGGGACTCGCTTGCGCGCGGGGACACGGCCGCGGCGCGGGACACCGCCGCTACGCCTCCCCCGCGGGGCGTCCTCCCCCGGGAGCGGCCGCTCCGCCGGACGCTCCCGAAGACGTAGGCGCGAGCCGCCGCTCCAGCCCGAGGCGCACGGCCACCGCCAGCGGCGCCAGGAGGAGCGGGAGGTAGGTGGCCCAGCAGAGCGGCGCGAACACCACCGCGGCGACCGTCACCAGCCCGTACCGCAGCGCCGGCTCGCGCATCCGCCGCGTCGTCCGGGCGGCCAGCAGCGGCGCCGCGACGCCCACGGCGGTGAGGTAGAGCCGCGCCCAGACGGGGAGCGGCCCGGGCCGGTACTCCCACCCCAGCTCCCGCGCCAGGCGCAGCACCCCGAAGGACAGGGAGAGGTTCGTCCCGCCGTAGACGGGGTCGGTCGCGAAGGTCCCCTGCCCCACCACGGGGAGCATGTAGCGCGCCCAGTCCAGGAACGCCCCCAGGAACCTGGCGGGGCCCAGCGACACGCATCCCACCGCGAGCCCCACCGCCACGGCCAGCGCCGCGCCGCGCGCCACCCGCCACCCCTCCCGGGAGACCGCCACCGCCAGCGGCCAGGCCGCGTACAGCTTCACCATGGCCGAGGCCGCGAACGCGGGCCCCCGCGCCGCGGGGAAGGCCAGCGCCGCGCCGAACAGCGCCCACAGCACGGGCTCCACGTTGCCCACCATGAACGCCAGCTGGGCGCCGGGGAGCGCGGCCACGACCGCGGCGGCCACCACCACCCCGGCCGGGGAGATCCGCCCGGTGGCGAGCCGGGCCAGGGAGGCCGCGTACACCAGCAGCCCCGCGTAGAGCACCACGAACCAGGCGCGCGCGAACGCCAGCAGCGGCAGCCTCGCCAGCGGGGCGAGCGCCGCGGGGAGGAAGGGAGGATACGGGAAGCGCTCCTGGGGATACGGGTGCCCCAGCGTGGCGAAGTGCGGCCCGTAGTCGGGCCAGGGCCAGTAGAGCTGCAGGCCAAGGAGGGCGCGGCGGGCGACCACGAAGTAGCGCTGCAGGTCGTCGCGGCGGTCGGCGCGGAGCCAGAGCGCCGGCACCAGGTCGCGGCAGAGCAGCGCGAGGTAGAGACCGGCCGCAAGGACGAGGGCGCCCAGCAGGACCCGGCCGCGGCCGCTGCGGTCCAGGAACACGGCGAGGACCCCCAGCGCGACCGCCGCCGCGCCCAGGAGGTAGCGCTGTGGCTCGCTCATCAGCTCGTGCATGGCGCCAAGCTACGCGGGGCCCGCGCGGCGCGCCACGGGGAACCTGCCGCGCGGAAGCTGGTACCCGTCTGCGACCGAAGTCCCGG
>DATABU010000528.1:0-1559 GCA_036259415.1 Longimicrobiaceae bacterium | reverse complement strand
GGGGGGAGATGGGGGTGCGCGGCTGGCTGACCGCGCTGGACGCGGCCACGGGGGAGGTGGCCTGGCGGGCCTACAGCACGGGTCCGGACGAGGACGTGCTCATCGGTCCCGGCTTCCGCCCCTTCTACGAGCAGGACCGCGGCCGCGACCTGGGGGTGACCACCTGGCCGCCCAACGCCTGGGAGACGGGGGGCGGGACGGTGTGGGGGTGGATCTCGTACGACCCGGAGCTGGACCTGGTCTACTACGGCACCGGCAACCCCGGCCCCTGGAACCCGGAGCAGCGGCCGGGCCACAACAAGTGGACGGCGGGGATCTTCGCGCGGGACCCGGACACCGGCGAGGCGCGCTGGTTCTACCAGTGGAGCCCGCACGACGTGCACGACTACGACGGGGTGAACGAGAACCTGCTGCTGGACCTCCCCATCGGGGGCCGGATGCGGAAGACGCTCGTCCGCCCCGAGCGCAACGGCTACGTCTACGTGCTGGACCGGGCCACGGGCGAGGTGCTCTCGGCCGACCCCTTCGTGCACATCACCTCCTCCCTGGGCGTGGACCTGCGCACCGGGGCGTACATTCCAAACCCGGAGAAGGCCCCCCGCACGGGGGTGGTGGTGCGCGACATCTGTCCGGCGTCGCCGGGGGCCAAGGACTGGCAGCCGAGCGCCTTCACGCCGCGCACCGGGCTGGTCTACATGCCCCACAACAACCTGTGCATGGACGTGGAGGCCATCGAGGCCAACTACATCGCCGGCACGCCGTACGTGGGGGCCAACGCGGTGATGTTCGCGGGGCCCGGGGGCCACCGCGGCGAGTTCACGGCCTGGGACCCGGTGCGGCGCCGCGCGGCGTGGAAGATCCGCGAGCGCTTCCCCGTCTGGAGCGGCGCGCTTGCCACCGCGGGCGACGTGGTCTTCTACGGCACCATGGACCGCTGGTTCAGGGCGGTGCACGCCTCCACCGGCGAGCTGCTCTGGCAGTTCCGCACCGGGTCCGGGATCATCGGCCAGCCGATCACCTTCCGCGGACCCGACGGGAAGCAGTACGTCGCCGTCTTCGACGGCGTGGGGGGCTGGTCCGGCGCTGTGGTCTCCGGCGACCTCTCCCCCGCCGACCCGACCGCCGCCCTGGGCTTCGTGGGCGCCATGGGCGACCTGCCGCGGCATACGCAGAAGGGCGGGACCCTCTACGTGTTCGGGCTGCCATGACGACGAGCCGCCGTCCGGGGACGATCCCCGCCTTCGCGCTGCTGCTGCTCGCCCTCGCCGGGTGCGAGCGGGAGCGGCGCAGCTTCCGGGAGACCCCTCCCGGCGCCACCGCCTTCCCCGCCGTGCAGACCTCGGAGTTGCAGGCCGGGCCCCGCACCGTGGACCCCGCGGCGGGCGCCTACCAGGAGAACCGCTGGGCGGTCGGACAGGGGTACACCTTCTACGTTCAGTACAACTGCGCGGGGTGCCACGCGCCGGGCGGCGGCGGCGGGATGGGGCCGCCGCTCAACGACGACGAGTGGATCTACGGGAGCGACCCGGAGAACGTCTTCGCCACCATCGTGGAGGGGC
>DATABU010000527.1:0-4767 GCA_036259415.1 Longimicrobiaceae bacterium | reverse complement strand
CACCGTGGTGGGCGTGGCCCCCCCGGGGTTCTCCGGCACGGTGGTGGGGATGGTGCCGGAGGTCTGGGTGCCGCACGTGGCGTACGCCCGCACGGCGCCCGAGGGCGCGCTGGGGAGCGGCGGCGACCGCCTGCTCCTGTTTGGGCGCCTCGCCCCGGGGGTCGCGCGCGAGCGGGCCCGCGCGGCGCTGGAGGTGGTGGCGCGGCGGACGCCCGCCGAGGGCAGGGCCGAGCTCGTGGACCTCCGGCTGGAGGCGCTCACCGCCGTCCCCGCGGGGCTGCGCCTCCCCGCCTTCGGCTTCCTGGGGATGCTCCTGGCGACCGCCGGGCTGGTGCTGCTGATCGCCTGCACCAACGTCGCGGGGATGCTGATGGCGCGGGCCGCCGCCCGCCGCCGCGAGACCGCCGTCCGCCTGGCGATCGGGGCCGGGCGCGGGCGGCTGGTGCGGCAGCTGGTCACGGAGAGCGTGCTGCTCTTCCTCGTGGGCGGCGCCGCGGGGCTCCTGCTCGCCCTCTGGCTCACCGAGGCGGCCGCCGCCTTCCAGCCCGCGCTCCCCATGCGATTCGCCCTTGACCTGGGGATGGACGGGCGCGTCCTGGGCTTCGCGCTGCTGGTCACGCTAGCGACCGGGGTGCTCTTCGGGCTGCTCCCGGCGCTCCAGGCCACCCGGCCCGACCTGGTCCCCGCGCTCAAGGACGGCGGGCAGGCCCGCCATGCGGGGCGGACCCGCCTGCGGAGCGGGCTGGTGGCGGCGCAGATCGCGATGTCCCTCCTCCTCCTGGTCACCGCCGGGCTCTTCGTGCGGACGCTGCAGAGCGCGCTCGCGGTGGACCCGGGGTTCGACGCGGACGGGGTGGCGGTGGCGCAGGTGAGCCTCACCCCGCACGGGTACGACGAGGCGGGCGCCCGGGAGCTGTACGGCCGCCTGCTGGACCGCCTGGCCGCCGCCCCCGAGGTGGAGTCGGCGGGGCTGGCGCAGTTCGCGCCCATGAGCGGCAACGTGATCTCCACCACCGTGGAGCTCCCGGCCCGCCCGGGGGGCGCGGAGGGCGCGACCACCACCGTGGACCTGGGGATCGTGGACCCGGGCTACTTCGGCGCGCTGCGCATCCCCCTGGTGGCGGGACGCGGCTTCACCGCCGCGGACCGCGAGGGCGCGACCCCCGCAGCGGTGGTGAACCAGACGCTGGCCGCGCGGTTCTGGCCCGGCCAGAGCCCCATCGGCAGGCAGATCCGCGTGAACGGCGTGTCCCGCGAGGTGGTGGGCGTCGCCCGCGACGGCAAGTACGAGCGCTACGGGGAGGAGGAGGTCGCCTACGCCTACCTCCCCTTCGCGCAGGTGGGCGGGACGGAGATGACGGTGCACGTGCGCGCGCGCGGCGAGCCCGCCGCGGCGCTGGCGGCGCTCCGCCGCGAGCTGCGGGCGCTGGACCCCGACGTGGCGCTCGGCCTCCCCTCCGGGCTGGCCGCGCTGATCGACCTCTCGCTCTTTCCCCAGCGCGTGGCGGCGACCCTGATCGGGGCCTTCGGCCTGCTGGGCCTGCTCCTGGCCGCCGTGGGGCTGTACGGGGTGCTGGCCTACCACGTGGCGCAGCGCACCCGGGAGATCGGGGTGCGCATGGCGCTGGGCGCCCGCGCCGCCGACGTGGTCCGCATGGTCGCGCGCCAGGGGCTCGCGCTGGTGGGCGCGGGGATCGCCGCCGGGCTCCTCCTGGCGCTCGCGGCGACCCGGCTCCTGGCCGGCTTCCTCTACGGCGTGGGCGCCTCCGACCCCGCCACGTTCGCCGGCGTCACCCTGCTCCTGGCCGCGGTCGCCCTGCCGGCCGCCTACCTCCCCGCCCGCCGCGCCACGCGGGTGGACCCGATGATCGCCCTCCGCTCCGAGTGACCCGGCCCATGGAGACGCTGCTCCAGGACGTCCGCTACGCGCTCCGCCGGCTCCGCAGGAGCCCCGGCTTCACCGCGGTCGCGACCCTCACGCTGGCGCTGGGGATCGGCGCGAACAGCGCCATCTTCAGCGTGGTCAACGGCGTCCTCCTGCGCTCGCTCCCCTACCCCGACGCCGACCGGCTGGTGCTGGTGGCCCACGTGACCCGCGAGGGGAACCGGGCGCCCATGTCGCCCGCGAACTTCCGCGACGTGCGCAGCGAGTCGCGCTCGCTGGAGGAGCTGTCGTTCTGGACGTACGGGGGCCGCACGCTCACGGGGACGGGCGACCCGGCCCGGCTGCAGGGGGCGGATGTGGGGCAGCACTTCTTCGAGGTGATGCGCGCGCGGCCGCTCCTGGGCCGGACCTTCCGCCCGGAGGAGAACGAGCCGGGCCGCAACCGGGTCGCGGTCCTGGGGCACGCCTTCTGGCGGCAGCGCTTCGGCGCGGACCCGAAGGTGGTGGGGCGCACCGTCACCCTGGACGGCGAGCCGTACGAGGTGGTGGGGGTGATGCCGGAGGAGTTCGGCTTCCCCAACAAGCGCGACGTGTGGACGCCTCTGGAGTACGACGCCGACTTCATGGCCGACGCCAGCCGCGGGTCCTGGTACATCAGCGGCATCGGGCGGCTGAAGCCGGGCGTCACCCACCAGCAGGCGGCGCGGGAGATCGAGGGGCTGGGCGCGCGGCTCCAGAAGCAGTACCCGGAGACCAACACGGACCTGGGGATCTCCCCGGTGTCGCTCTACGAGCAGATGGTGGGGGACGTGCGCCTCTCCCTGCTGGTGCTGCTGGGGGCGGTGGGGCTGGTGCTGCTGATCGCCTGCGCCAACGTCGCCAACCTGCTGCTGGCCCGGGCGGCGGCGCGCGAGGGCGAGCTGGCGGTGCGGGCCGCGATGGGCGCGGGGCGCGGGCGCCTGGTGCGCCAGCTCCTGGCCGAGAGCGTGATCCTGGGGCTGCTGGGTGGGGCGGCGGGGCTGGTACTGGCGGTGTGGGGGACCAGCGCCCTGGTCGCGATGGAGCCGCAGGGGATCCCCCGCCTGGCGGAGGTCGGAGTGGACGCGACGGTGGTGGCGTTCACGCTGGGGGTGGCGCTCCTCTCCGGGGTGCTCTTCGGGCTCCTCCCCGCGGTGCAGGTGACGCGCTCGGACCTGGCGGGGACGCTCCGCGAGGGTGGCCGGGGGTCGCTGGCCGGCCGGGGGAGCGCCCGCACCCGCAACGCGCTGGTGGTGGCCGAGATGGCGCTGGCGGTGGTGCTCCTGGCCGGCGCCGGGCTCCTGATCCGCAGCTTCGCGGTGCTCCAGGGGGTGGACCCCGGCTTCCGCACGGAGAGCGCGCTCTCCTTCAACGTCTCGCTCCCCCAGGCGGCCTACGACGAGGGGGCGCGAGGCGCCTTCTACGACGGGCTGCTGGAGCGGCTGGAGGGGCTCCCCGGGGTGCGCTCGGCCGCGGCCGTGTCGGACCTGCCCATGGGGAACAGCGCCACCTTCCTCACCTTCGAGGTGGAGGGGCGCGAGCCCCCGGAGCCGGGGCGCGAGCCGGCCTCGCAGATCCTGCGCGCCACGGCGGGCTACTTCCGCACCATGGAGATCCCGGTGGTGCGCGGGCGGGAGTTCACCGCGGACGACCGGGCCGGCTCTCCCGGGGTGGTGGTGCTGAACCAGGCGGCCGCCCGCGAGTTCTTCCCGGGCGAGGACCCCCTGGGGCGCCGCATCCTCCTGTCGCTGGGCCCGGACACCACCGCGGTGCCCTGGGAGGTGGTGGGGGTCGCCGGCGACGTGCGCCAGTTCGGGGTGGACGCGGAGGTGCAGTCCGCCATGTACTTCCCCCAGGCGCAGGCACCCGTGGGCGGCATGGGCGTGGTGGTGCGCACCACCGTGCCGCCCGCCTCGCTCGCCGCGGCGGTGCGCCGCGAGGTCGCGGCGATGGACCCGAACCTCCCCCTGAACGACCTGCAGCCGCTGGAGCGGCTGGCCGCGGACTCCATGTCGCAGCCCCGCTTCTACATGCTCCTGCTGAGCCTGTTCGCCGGGGTTGCGCTGGCGCTGGCGGCCATCGGGATCTTCGGGGTGATCTCGTACGGCGTGGCGCAGCGCACCCGCGAGATCGGCGTGCGCATGGCACTGGGCGCGGAGCCCTCCAGCGTGCTGCGCATCGTGGTGGGCGGCGCGCTGGGGCTGGCCGGGATCGGCGTGGGAGTGGGGGTGCTGGGCGCCCTGGCCGGCACGCGCCTCCTCTCCGGCCTGCTCTTCGGCGTCGCGGCCACAGACCCGCCCACCTACGTCGGTGTCGCCGTACTGCTGCTGGCGGTCGCCGCCCTGGCGAGCTGGCTCCCCGCCCGCGCCGCCGTGCGCGTGGACCCGATGACCGCGCTGCGAGCGGACTGAGTCGGAGGGGGACGGTTTACAGGAGTCATCCCAACAGCGGGCCGAGGCGCTCCGGCTGGTGGCCCGCGTGAGGGATGCGAGCGCGAAGCGGCGAGACCCGCCGGCCGTTTGGCGGGGCTCGCCTCCGTTGGGCAGCGTGGTTTGCTGCCCTACGGAGCCGCAGCCCGACCCGAGCGCCAGCGAGGGGCACGCCCGAACCCAGCCGTTGCAGCTCAATTCCGGCTCTACTCGTAGCGCAGCGCCTCCAGGTTGTTGAGCATGAACACCGGCGACTCGTTGTAGCGCAGGTTCTTGACCGCCGAGACGATGCGCCCGTTCTCGACCAGGAAGGTCCCGTCGCGCGTGAGCCCGGTCCACAGGATGGTGCGCGGGTCCACCTGCCGGTTGTACCAGAAGCGCGTCACCAGCAGCCCCCGCTCGGTGGAGTCGATCATGTCGTCCACCTTGGCGTTG
>DATABU010000526.1:0-1923 GCA_036259415.1 Longimicrobiaceae bacterium | reverse complement strand
CGCCAGCCGCGCAGCAGGAAGAAGGTCGCGGCCACGGCGCCCAGCAGGAGCCCCCAGCCGAACACCAGGTTGATGATCCCGGAGGTGCCCGCCTCCGACACCACCTCGTCCCAGGGCCGCGGAGAGACGACGAAGGGCGCGTCCGCCGGGGCGCGCAGCACCGCCTGGCCGTCCACCACGTCCACCGTCCCGTGCACGGTCACCGCGGCGCCCTCGCGGATGGCGCGCACCGACAGGTCCGCCCCGGAGCGGTCCGGGAGCTCGGTGAAGACGCCCGCGGGGAGGAGCGAGGCGGCGGCGGCGGGGAGCTCGCCCGCCCGCCCCGTCTGCCCGCTGAAGGTCTCGGGGACGAAGCGCAGGTCGATCCCCTGCGGGACGATGCCGGCCGCCGCCGCGCCGTCGCTCACGACCAGCACCTGCGGGGCCAGGCGGGCGTAGTCGGTGACTGTCTCCTCGGTGCGGTCCTCGCCCACGCCGGAGGACTCCTCGTGGGTGATGGTCACCGCCTGGAAGGCGAGCGCCTCCCCGCCGGCGGCCTGCAGCGCGGGCTGCCCCGCGACGGTCCCGCGCACCCGCACCGTCCGCCCGGCGTGCGCGGCCAGCTCCGCGAGCGGCACCTCGGGCGCCTCGGTCATCTGCCGCTCGCCGGAGCCGGCGCCGATCATCCCGACGCCCGTGCCGGCCATCAGCAGCACCACGACCGCCAGCAGCACGAAGCTGAACACACCGCCCAGGACCTGCTTCATCGCCCGTTCCTCCGGTGAAAGTCTCAGCGCGCGACGGCGTCGCGCAGCGTCCCCACCCGCACCGCCAGCTCCCGCTCGCGCGCGGCGTCCAGCTCCGCCCCCCGTGTGATCCCCCGCTCCACCCGCCAGCGGTGGAAGGCCAGCTCGCTCACCGCCTGGTGCAGCTCGCCGTGCCGGCGCCAGGCGCGATAGCCGCCCCGCCACAGCGTGCGCGCGGAGGCCCGCAGCCGCCCGCGCACCGTGCACAGGGGGTCCAGCTCGTCGGCCGGGAGCAGCCCGGCGGCCACGAACGGCTCCAGGTGGGCGCGGATGATGCGCCCCTCGCGGCGCAGGGAGCGCCGGACCAGCAGGATCACCCCCCCGAAGATCGGCACCATCACCAGGAAGTAGACCAGGAAGAACGCCTCGGTGCTCGCGGCCAGGTTCCAGGCGGCGTGCAGGAGCATGGCCGCGCAGAAGCCCAGGACGGGCGCCAGCGGCCGCAGCCAGCGGCGGGAGGTCTCGCGCGCGATCCCCAGCCCGATCCCCGTCATGGCGGTGAAGAAGGGGTGCGCGAAGGGGGAGAGGACCCCGCGCGCGACGAAGGTGGCGACGGAGCTGTCCGTCCCCTCGGCGAGCGCGTTGCCGTAGTACAGCACGTTCTCGGTCATGGCGAAGCCCAGTCCGACCATGGCCGCGTAGACGATCCCGTCGGTGACGTTGTCGAACTCGTCGCGGTGCCGGAAGAAGAACACCCAGAGGACCAGCGCCTTGGTGAGCTCCTCCACCACCGGCGCGGAGATGACCGAGCCGGCCAGCCCCGCCGCCTCCTCGCCCAGCGAGGCCGCCAGCGACAGCTCGAAGAAGGAGTTGACGAGCATGGAGAAGAACACCGCCCCCGCCGCCCCCCAGAAGAAGGCGCTCGCCAGCATCCGCCGCGGCTCCGCCTCGAAGCGGTCCAGCCAGAGCGCGACCGCCAGGTAGACGGGCACCGGCAGGGTGGCCAGCGCCAGCCCGAAGGCGAAGCCGGTGGTGCCGGTCTCCAGGGCGATGAGGAGCAGGGTGAGAACGCCCAGCACGGCGACGGCCTTCTTGCGGCCGTTCCACCAGCGCGGGGGCGCCTGCGTGGTCGTATTCTGCACGGTGGGCTGCGCTTCCATGTGGAACCCCTCAGGCCGGGGTCGTGGCGGCCGGGACG
>DATABU010000525.1:0-4989 GCA_036259415.1 Longimicrobiaceae bacterium | reverse complement strand
GTGGTGGACGCGGACCGGCAGCTCCCGCGCGCGCTCCGCGGCTGGGAGCCCGACGGCTTCGCGCCGCTGCTCGCCCCCGGCGGCGCGGTGGCCGAGGCGCTGGCGCGGCGCGAGAGCTGGATCGACCGGCCGCGCCTGATCCCGCCCGATCCCGCCCCGCCCGGGCGCCCCGACCCGGCCGGGGGAATGCTCCTCCTCGTCCCGCTGCACGTCCGGGCCCTCGCGGTGGGCGCGCTGGTCCTCGCCCTCCCCCCCGGCGCCGCGCGGGAGCGGGAGTGGGAGACGGCGCGCGCCTGCGCCGGCCTCGCCGCGCTGGTGCTGGAGCACGAGCGCGCCGCGGAGGAGGCGCGCACCGCCCGGCAGGCGCGCGACCACTTCCTCACCGCCCTGAACCACGAGATCCGCACCCCCGCCCTGGCGCTGACGCTGAACGCCGAGGCGTTGCGCACCTTCGCCTCGGCCGGGGTCCCCGCCCACCTCCAGAAGATGCTCGCCTCCACGCAGACGGCCATCACCACCATCGTCCGCGTGCTGGAGGGCGTGCTGCAGCTGGGCGAGAAGGGGGTGGACCCGGCGGTGCGCGGCGACGTGGTCCACCCCCGCGAGGCCGTGCTCCAGCTGCTCCGCCGCGTGGAGCCCGCCGCCGACCGCAAGGGGCTGCCCATCTCGTTCCACGCCCAGCGCGACCTCCCGCCGCTCCAGACCGACGCGTCGCGCTTCTCCAAGGTGCTCCTCCACCTCTTCTCCAACGCCATCAAGTACACCGCCGAGGGCTCCATCGAGGTGCGGGTGGAGCGCACCGGCCGCTGGATCGGGTCCGGCCGGCGGCGGCCCTTCCTGGCCGTGCGGGTGGTGGACACCGGCCCGGGGATCCCCCGCGAGGTGCTGGACCAGATGCTGGAGCCGTTCACGCAGGTGGGGGACGCGGCCCGCACCGACTCCCACGTGCGCGGGGTGGGGCTGGGGCTGCCGCTGGCGCGCCGCCTGGCGCGGTCGCTGGGGGGCGACCTGCTGCTGGAGAGCGACCCGGGGCGGGGTACGGTGGCGTCGCTCTTTCTGCCCTATCACCGCTGAACTGCAACTGCGGGGGTGGGCGTGCCCCTCGCTGGCGCTCGGGTCGGGCTGCGGCTCCGTAGGGCAGCACACTACGCTGCCCGACGGAGGCGAGCCCCGCAAACTGCGCGGGTCTCGCCGCTTCGCGCTCGCATCCCTCACGCGGGCGCCTTAGCCGGGGGCGGGCTGTTCTCCCCTCTCCCGCTTGCGGGGGAGGGGCCGGGGGAGGGGGCCCTCGCCATCCGCTACTTCTTCTCGCCGCGCAGCTCCTCCTCCACCTCCTCCTGCATGCGCTCCACCACCGGCGCGGGCAGCTCCTCTCCCGGCTTCGGGTGGAACAGCTTCCACTCCCGTGCCGTCCAGACCGCCGCTCCGGTCAGCAGCAGCCCCGCCAGGATCCACTTCTCGTACGGCCGCACCAGGAGCAGCATCTCCTCCACCGTCTCCCCGAACAGGTAGCCCAGCCCCAGGTAGAGCGCCGCGAAGCAGAGCGAGCCCAGCAGGTCGAAGGCGATGAAGAGCCCCGGGCGCATCCGCGCCGCGCCCATGCTCAGGGGGAGGACGACGCGCAGTCCGTAGGCGAAGCGGGCCAGGAACGCGGTGGTCCGCCCCCAGCGGCGCAGGAGCAGCACGGCGCGCGCGCGCAGCTTCCGCAGCGAGGGGAAGGCGCGGACCAGCCGCTGTCCGTGGTACCGGCCCAGGAGGAAGTAGCCGCAGTCGCCCGTCATCGCCCCGGCCACCGCCACCAGGTATGCGGCGAACGGGTCCAGGTACCCGCGGCTGGCCGCGAACCCCGCCACCACGAAGGTCGTCTCCCCCTCCAGGATCCCCCCGACGAACACCGCGAGGAGCCCGTACTTCTCGATCCAGGTCGCGTCCATCCCTCTCGCCGTTGAGGCCGCCGCCGTTCGTGCCGGCGAACAATCTAGCACGGGGATTGCGCGCGGACGCCACCCCTGCCGTAACGAGATTTTCCGCGCGACGAGACCGGGAGGCCCGAGATGCCGGAGTGGAGCGACAACCTGATCGCCGACGGGGAGGGGGCGCGGCGCGTCCTCCGCGACGCGCGGCGGGTCGCGGTGCTGGGGATCAAGACCGAGGCCGCGGCCGGCCAGCCCGCCTACTACGTCCCCGAGTACCTGCAGCGGGCCGGGTATCAGGTCGTCCCCGTCCCCGTCTACTACCCGAACGCCACCGAGATCCTGGGGGAGAAGGTGTACCGCTCGCTGGCCGAGGTCCCGGGGGAGATCGACCTGGTGGTGGTCTTCCGGCGCTCCGAGGACGTCCCCCCGCACCTGGACGACATCCTGGCCGCCCGGCCCCGGGCCGTGTGGATGCAGAGCGGGATCCGGCACGACGGGGTGGCGCGGCGGCTGGCGGAGGAGGGGATCCAGGTGGTCCAGAACCGCTGCACCATGGTGGAGCACCGCTACCTGGGCGCCTGAGCCGCCCCGGGATCTCCCCGCGGACCGGTGGGGAGATCCCCCACGCGCCGTGGGGAAAAAGCCGCGAATTGTGGTTGAGAAACATTCTCAAACAGCCGTGTCCCCCGCCGCCGGTCCGGGCGGGGAATCCTTGTAAGACAATGGTCGGCAGTCGGTTGAGAAGACGGATCGGCGTCGGGTTCCTCTCGGCCGGGCCGAGGTTCTATTGCCGATTTTTTGGGGGGGTGTTATATGGGGGAGCTTGACCGTGCTCCACCCGCGACCCGGTGCGGAAGCGCGGTGCAGGTGCCTGTGCGTGGGGCCGTCTCCGGGGGCGCGGCCCGCCCGCAGCGCAACGGTATAATCCGCCTGGGTAGACCATGACCAGAGTCTTCAAGACCGCAGGGATCCTCCTCCTCAGCCTGAGCGCGGCCACCTGCCGGGGCTACGACCCGGGCGAGGGCCCGGACCAGCCGATCGCGTTCTACCACAGCGTGCACGCCGGGGAGAACCAGATCCCCTGCATGTACTGCCACACCAGCGCCGACAAGTCGGTGGACGCGGGGATCCCCAGCGTGGCCCTGTGCGTGGGGTGCCACGTCCCCGGCAGCGCGGTGCAGCCCCCGGAGAACGCGCAGCTCGCCTTCCCCGCGGCGACCCGCAACGCGTTCTGGAACCAGGAGGCGACCAAGCTGGTGGACTACTGGAGGCGGCAGGAGGCGATCCCCTGGGTGCGGGTCCACGACATTCCCGACCACGCCAAGTTCCCGCACTACGTGCACGTGAACGTGGGGCTGCAGTGCCAGACCTGCCACGGGCCCGTGGAGGACATGGAGAAGGTCTACCAGTTCTCCTCGCTGCGCATGGGGTGGTGCATCGACTGCCACCGCGGCGAGATGCCGCTCTCGGACGCGGAGGAGGCGGCCGTCCGCCGGAACTCCGGCTACGTCCGCAAGATCGCCTCGCTGGCGGCGGCGGGCGGCGACGTGCGCGCCGCCCAGCGGGCCTATCCGAACCAGCGCGCGAGCACCGACTGCTTCGTCTGCCACTACTGAGGGATAGCGAGAATGTCCGACGGAATTAAGAGGCGCGACTTCCTCAAGGTCCTGGGCGTGTCCGGGGCCGGGGTGGCGGCTGCCGGGTGCTCCACCGGCGAGGTGGAGAGGCTGATCCCGTACGTGGTCGCCCCGGAGGAGATCGTCCCGGGGACGCCCACCTACTACGCGAGCACCTGCCGCGAGTGCCCGGCGGGGTGCGGGATCATCGCCGAGACGCACTCCGGGCGCACGACCAAGGTGGAGGGCAACCCCGCCAACCCGATCTCGCTCGGGAACCTCTGCGCCCGCGGCCAGGCGTCGGTGCAGGGGCTCTACCACCCCGACCGCTTCACCGGGCCCTCCGCGCAGGAGACGGGGCTCCCGCCGCGCAGCCTCTCGTGGAGCGCGGCCGAGCAGAGCCTCGCCGACGCCATCCGCCGCGCGCGGCAGGCGGGGCGCCCCGGGAACGTCGTCTTCCTGACCCAGAGCTACACCGGCTCGATGGACCGGCTGGTGAACCAGTGGGTCGCGGCGGTCGGCGGGCGGCGGGTGATCTACGACCCCTTCGCCTTCCAGCCGCGCGGCCTGGACTTCGCCAACGCGCAGTACCTGGTCTCCTTCGGCGCCGACTTCCTGGAGACGTGGGGCTCCCCCGTCAACTACGCCTTCCAGCTCGCCCGGATGCGGGAGTACCGCGACGGGCGGCGGGGCAAGTTCGTGTGGGTGGGGCCGCACCGCCCGCTCACCGGCCTCAACGCCGACCAGTGGGTCGCCCCGCGCCCGGGGACCGAGGCCGCCATCGCGCTGGCCATGGCCGGGGCGATGGACGTGGCCACGGCCGCGCAGCAGACCGGGGTGGAGGCCGCCGTCATCGAGCAGCTCGGCCGCGAGTTCCGCGCCGGGCGCGGCTTCGCGCTGGGGCCGGGGAACGCGGTGCAGGGGGCCAACGCCGGCGCGCTCCAGGCCGCGGTCGACCGGCTCAACGGGGGCGCCGCCGGGTCCGCCCCCCGCGGGCCGGGGATGCAGCAGGTCACGGAGCTGGTGCGGCAGATGGCGGCCGGCCAGGTGGACGTGCTCCTGATCGACGCCCCCAACCCGGTCTACACCCTGCCGGGCGCGCTGAACTTCGCCGAGGCGATGGACCGCGTCCGGACGACGGTCAGCTTCGCCAGCTTCCCCGACGACACCGCCGTCCGGTGCGACCTGATCCTCCCGGACCACCACTTCCTGGAGGCGTGGGACGACTACGTCCCGACCGAGGGGGTCTACGAGATCGTCCAGCCCACCATGCGGCCGGTGTTCAACACCAAGCAGGTGGGCGACGTGCTCCTCGCGGTCTCGCGGCAGCTCGGCCTGGCGGGGGTCGCGTCCGAGACGACCTACTACGACTACATCCGGGCGAACTTCCCGGGCGGCGCCGACGCGTGGCGGGCGGCGGTGGTCCGCGGCGGCGTCTACGCCACGCCGTCCGTCCC
>DATABU010000524.1:0-3774 GCA_036259415.1 Longimicrobiaceae bacterium | reverse complement strand
GGCGAACGCCGCCCCGTCCGCGGAGGAGGTGAACCACTTGTGACCGTCGATCACGTACTCGCCGCCGTCGCGGACCGCGCGGGTGCCCAGGTGCACGGGGTTGGAGCCGGCGTGCTCCGGCTCGGTCATGGCGAAGCAGCTCCGCGCCTCGCCGGCCGCCAGCGGCTCCAGGAAGCGGCGCTTCTGCTCCGGGCTGCCGTGGGCGTGAAGCAGCTCCATGTTGCCCACGTCCGGCGCCTGGCAGTTGAAGGCCAGGTGCCCCAGCGGGGAGCGCCCCAGCTCCTCGCTCACCCGCGCGAACCCGGCCAGGGACAGCCCCAGACCGCCCAGCTCCCGCGGGAGGTGCGGCGCCCACGTCCCCGCCGCCTTCACCCGCTCCCGCGCCTCGGCCAGGGCGGGGAGGAGAGCGCGGAAGGGCTCCGCCAGGAAGCGCGCCTCCAGCGGCTCCAGCTCCTCGCGGACGAAGGCGCGGATGCGCCGCAGGAGGTCGTGCAGCTCCGGCGTGGTCTCGTACATGGCGCCCCGGGTCGCGGGTGTGGGGGACGGTGTCGGCCGCCGCTCCCAAGGTAGGGCCCGGGCGCCCGGACCGCGACCTGGGTGAAGCTACCCAGCCCTGGGACATCCCTGCCCATCACCTGGGGAGCGGGTGTCGCACCCGCCTGTACCTGGCATGCCCCGCAATCGGCGCCCGCCGGCCGCCGGGCCGATGCGAGCATTCCGCGTAAGATGTTGCAGTAAGTGGAGATGCAGAGGGGACGCGGAGGCCCCGGGGCGTGGCCTCCCGGTTGCCCTGGTCGGCGGCGCCCGGACCGCACCGCGGGCCGGGACCGAGCGGACAGGCGCGGCGGAAACGCCCGTGTAGTCCATAGATCGAGGGACGCAGAGAACGAGGACGTGCCACCATGACCTCCAGCCAGCAGCAGACCGTCACCCGCGGCGTGCGCCTGGTCGGCGCCGGAGCCTACGTCCCCGAGCGGGCCGTGGACAACGAGCGCATCGCCACGGCGATCCCCGGGTGGTCTCCGGAGCGCATCGAGGAGAAGACCAGCATCCGCGAGCGCCGCTTCCTCTGGGACTTCGACGCCGAGGCGGGGACGACCATCGCCCCGCCGGCCACCGCCGAGGGGCCGGCCAGCAACACCGACATGTGCGAGGCCGCCCTGCGGCGCGCGCTGGTCATGGCCGACCTCCCGGCCCGGGCGCTGGACGCGGTGTTCATGGTCACCTGCACCCCCGACCGGCTGAACTTCAACCACGACGCCATGGAGGTGCACCGCCGCCTGGGCTGCCGCTCCGACGCCTACGCGCTGGTGATCGACGGCGGCTGCGGCGACACGCCGTACATGCTGGACATGGCCTTCCGCATGATCCGCAGCGGGGCGCTGCGCACCGTGGCGGTGATCGGCTCGGCGTTCACCTCGCCGCAGCTCAACCGCGACGTGTTCGCCGGCTGGGTGCAGCCCGGGGGCGACCGCAAGCCCATCGGGGCCTTCCTCTCCATGTACCTGTTCGGCGACGGGGCGGGGGCGGTGATCCTGCGCGGCGAGGGCGAGCCGGGCGAGGGGGTCGTCTCCTCCATGGCCGGAAACGACTACGCGGAGCTGGTGCTCCGCCGCGCGGGGGGCGTGCTCCAGCTCCCGCACCAGGGGATCGACAACCCGGCGGAGGGCGTGTTCGTGGTGGACGGGCAGCTCGTCGCCCGGTCGTACCCGGTGTTCATGCAGAAGACCATGGACGCGCTGCTGGCCGGACACCCGGAGCTGGCCGGCCAGGTGAAGCGCTACTACTTCCACCAGCCCAACAAGCGCCTGATGTTCCGCTTCGTCGAGGAGGCCGGCATCGACCCCGCGCGCGTGGCCTACAACGTGGACCGCTACGGCAACACCTCCGCCGCGGGTCCGCTCATCCTGCTCACCGAGGACCTGGAGGCGGGCGTGGTGAGCCTGGGGAGCGGAGACCTGGTGATGATCGCCGGGGTCGGCGCCAACGTCCACTACGGCGGCCAGCTCCTCCGCCTCTGACCGGGAAAGGGACCGTCTTGTCCGACGCCATCGCCAGCCGGATCCTGCGCTTCCGCTCGCAGGAGGACCTGTCCGTCGCTCTCGACCCGGCGGTGATCGCCGGGGCCCCGTTCGAGCCCAACCTGCGCCTGGGCGCCCTCCTCTGGTCCACACCGGAGGAGGGCGGGGAGCCGCGGCGGATCGGGACGGCCACCGCCTGCGCCCGGATCACCGATCCGGCGTTCACGCCCGACGCGAGGTTCGACTTCCATGTGTGCTTCGACCTGCCCGAGGGGACCGTCACCGCGACCGGCGGGTGCACCCTCATCAGCAACGACCTGCCCGTTCCGGGGATCGTGCTCGCGGCCTGCCACCTGTGGGTCGTCGAGGCCCCTGCCGGTTTCTCCGGCGGCGCCGCGGCCAGCCTGAGCGTGTTCAACCCGCGGCGGCTGCCGGGATACGACACGGGCAGCTGGTGGACGGTGAAGCTGTACGAAGGGGCGTAGGGGAACTGCCGGTTTGGGGCGTGCCCCTCGCTGGCGCTCGGGTCGGGCTGCGGCTCCGTAGGCCGGCAAACAACGCCGGCCAACGGAGGCGAGCCCCGCAAACTGCGCGGGGCTCGCCGCTTCGCGCTCGCATCCCTCACGCGGGCCACCAGGCGGGGGCGGGCCGGCTCGCGGTGCGATTCGCAGACGAAGGGGCCGGCGGCGCCGTATTCGGCACCGCCGGCCCCGGAGTGTCGCTGCCCGGCGGTTTCTGCTACTGGTACTGGATGTAGAGCGGCTTCGGGGGCAGCTTGAGCAGGTCCGCCGGGGTCATGAGCGGGTCGCCCTTCTTGGTGTCGTTGTGGTAGAAGAGCTTGAACCCCGTGAACTGCACCGGCTCCTTGACGACGTAGTCGCGGTACGAGTCGCGCTTCAGCCACGGCGCGCCCCACCCGTCCATGTCCATCACGATCTGCACCTCGGGGCGCAGGACGATGTCCCGGGAGCCCTGCACCATATTGCGGGTGAAGCGGTGGATCACCAGCACCTTGGGCGGCAGGTTGTTCTCGCGGACGATGCGCGCCAGCTCGCCGGTCACGTAGTTGATGTCCGACGCGGTCATGGTCCCGATCTTCCGCCCGGGCACCACCCCGCCGCGCATGTAGAACTCCGGGTCCACCGCGAAGTGGATGTCCGGCTTCTTCAGGAACTCCTCGAAGCGGGGCATCAGGTTGCGGATGTCGTCCTGCCCCACCTGCACGTCGATGAAGAAGATCCCGCCGATGCTGCGCGCCATCTGGTAGATCGAGTCGGTCTGCACGTCGCGCAGCTGCGCCCGGTACAACCCGGACGGGCCCGCGTCGCCCTGGGCGACCACGGTGACCATGTGCAGGCAGGGGACGGCCGGGTGCTCCGGGTCCGCCGCGGTCCACTTCTGGACCTCGTTCTGCAGCCGCCGCAGCATCTCGTCGCGCGGGTACTCGCCCAGCGCCCCCATCCGCGTGGAGTTGGGGTTGCCGTAGTAGCAGACGATCCGCCTGTCCGGGAGAATGGCGCCCGGGAGCGGCTTGGGCGCGTTCACGGGCCATCCCATCTCCCGCGCGTAATCCGGGTCCTCGCCGGCGCTGTACTTCCGGCGCCCCGCCCTCGCCAGGCTGTCGGCGGTGGCGCTGTCAGGCTGCGGCTCCCGGGCCAGCGAGTCCTTCACGAACGCGAGCCGCTGCGCGATGGCCTGGGCCACCGTCCGCGACGCGGTGTCGGCCGCGGTGAAGCTCGGCGCGGCCGCTTCG
>DATABU010000523.1:0-7521 GCA_036259415.1 Longimicrobiaceae bacterium | reverse complement strand
GCCTCGGGCGCGCACGCCCCGGCCAGCAGCGCGGGGGGGGCGAGGCGGAGGGCGAGCGAGCGGAGGGACGGGCCTCGGCGGAGAAGCCGCAGCATGGCACCTTTTCGCGCAGGAGTGGGAAGGTTACTTTCCCGGCAATCTACCCGTCACTTCTCCGGGCTGGCAACCAACCGGGAAACGCAGTCGATGTCCAGCAGCGCCGCGTTCGACCCCCGCCTCACCGAGCAGCGGAACCCCGCCTCGGCGGCGGTGGACCGCCTCTCCCCCCTGGAGATCGTGGACCTCATCAACGCCGAGGACCACAAGGTCGCCCCCGCCGTGCACCGCGAGCGGGAGCGGGTCGCGCGGGCGCTGGAGATCGCGGAGGACGCCTTCCGCCGCGGGGGGCGGCTGGTGTACGTGGGCGCCGGGACCTCCGGCCGCCTGGGGGTGCTGGACGCCTCGGAGATGCCCCCCACCTACGGGACCGACCCGGCCATGGTGCAGGGGATCATCGCCGGGGGGCCCGTCGCCCTCACCAACGCGGTGGAGGGCGCGGAGGATCACCCGGAGGACGGCGCCGCCGCCGTGGACGCGCTGGAGGTGCGTCCCGAGGACTTCGTCTTCGGCATCGCCACCTCGGGGAGCACGCCCTACGTGCACGGGGCGCTGCGGCGGGCGAAGGAGCGGGGCGCCCGCACCGGCTTCCTGCTCTGCACCCACCCGTCGCCGGAGATGCTCCGCGACTACGACGTGGTCATCGCCCCGCTCCCGGGCCCCGAGGTGGTCACCGGCTCCACCCGCATGAAGGCCGGGACGGCCACCAAGCTGGTGCTGAACACCATCACCACCGGCGCCATGATCCGGCTGGGCAAGGTGTACGGGAACCTGATGGTGGACCTGCGGGTTACCAACCAGAAGCTCCAGGGGCGCAGCGAGCGCATCCTCATGGAGATGCTGGATCTGGACCGCGGCGAGGCGCGCGGTCTCCTGGCCGCCGCCGGGGGGAGCGTGAAGACCGCCATGGTGATGCACTGGACCGGCGGCGACCGCGCCGAGGCGCAGCAGCGCCTGCAGCGCGCCGGCGGGCGCCTGGGCGACATCCTCAGGGAAGGGCAGGGCGGATGACCGGGGATGTCCCGCGCCATCCCCCCTCCATCGCGGAGTGGGAGGACCTGCTGGTGCGGCTGGAGATCGCGCCGCGCGCCCTGCGCGTCACCCTGGAGGACGCCCCCGCCGGGGACGAGGAGCTGCGCGCCCTGGTGTCCGACGCCGCCGGGCGCGAGGCGGCCCGCCAGCGGACCATGGAGGCGCTCCAGGCCGGGGGGCCGCTCCCGGGGGACGCCTCCGTGGCGGCCCCCGCCCACCCCGAGGGGCGCACCGACGCCCGGGCGCTGGCGGAGACCTTCGGCTCGCTGCGGATGCGCACCTTCGCCATGGCCCAGCGGCGGGGGGTGGACGTGTGGGCGTGGGAGGGGACGGACGCGGAGGGGGAGACGCTCACCGTCTACCAGCTCTTCACCCGCATGGTGCGGGACGACGCGCGGCTGCTGGCCGCGCTCCGGGAGCGGGTCCGCGCGGCGCGGGAGGCGGCGTGCTGATCGTCGGGCTGATGTCCGGGACCTCGCTGGACGGCGTGGACGCGGCGCTGGTGGAGATCGAGGGGGAGGGGACCGAGGACGTCCGCATCCGCCTGGTGCACTGGCTCACCGCCGCCTACGACGAGGCCCGGCGCGAGGCCATACACGGCTCGATCCTTGCCGGCTCTGCGGAGCGCCTCTGCGCCCTCGACGCCGACCTGGGGGAGTGGATGTCGGAAGCGGTGGTCCGCGTCTGCGAAGAGGCCGGGGTCCCTCGCGACCGGGTCGCCGCGGTCGGCTCGCACGGGCAGACGGTGTGGCACCGGCCCCCGGCGGAGGGGCGGCGCGGCTCCACCCTCCAGCTCGGCGACCCGGCCACCATCGCGGAGCGCACCGGCGTCGCCGTGGTCTCCGACTTCCGCACCCGCGACATGGCCGCGGGGGGGCAGGGCGCGCCGCTCGTCCCCTGGGTGGACCGGGTCCTGTTCTCGCTCCCCGACCGGTCCAGGGCGCTGCAGAACCTGGGCGGCATCGGGAACGTGACCTGGGTGCCGCCGCGCGGCTCCGACGAGAGCGCCCTCGCCTTCGACACCGGCCCCGGCAACGCCCTGATCGACGCCGCCGTGGAGATCGCCACCGGCGGGCGCCTCACCTTCGACCGCGACGGCCGCCTGGCCGAGCAGGGCGAGGCCGACGAGGCGCTGCTGGCGGAGCTGCTGCGGCACCCGTACTTCGCCGCCGAGCCGCCCAAGTCCACCGGGCGCGAGGAGTTCGGGAGGCCCTTCGTGGAGCGGCTGGTGGAGGCGGTCCGCCCCGAGGGCGACCGCGACTGGCTGGACCTGGTGGCGACGCTCACCGAGCTGACGGCGCGCTCCGTCGCGGACGCGTACCGGCGCTGGGTCGTTCCCCGCGGCGTGGACCAGGTGGTGCTGACCGGAGGAGGCGCCCGCAACCCGACCCTGGTGAGGAGGATCCGGACCTTGCTCGATCCCCTGGAGGTGGCCGGCGGAGAGGTGCTCGGGGTGGACCCCGAGTGCAAGGAGGCGGTGGCCTTCGCGGTCCTCGCCTGGGCCCACCTGCGCGGCATCCCCGCCAACGTCCCCGCCGCCACCGGCGCCGCGGGGCCGCGCGTGCTGGGGTCGCTCACCCCGGGCGCCCCCGCCGGGGGCGGCTGACCCGGAGCGCCCCGTGACCTCCCGCTCACCCGCCGCCCGGGCCCTGGCCCTGCTGTCGCTGGCCGCGCTCGCCGCGTGCTGGCCCGGGCAGACGCGCCCCGTGTCCGCCCCGCAGCGGCTGGCGCACGAGGTCCGCAGCATCCTGGGCGAGGAGCGGTCGTCGTCGCGCTTCTACCGGAACCGGAGCCGGCTGGAGCGGATGGGGGCGGAGATCGACCCTGTGCTGGTGTCGCTGGTGGACGACCCGGAGGCGGACGGGATCGTGCGCTCCAACGCCCTCCTCCTCCTCGCCGACCGCCGCTCCCCCGTGGCGGTGCCGGTGCTCCGCCGGGTGGTCCTCACCTCGGACGACGACGAGCTGCGCTCCACCGCGGTCTCGGGGCTGCAGCGCTTCGCCGCGGAGTCGCCCCGGGCCGCCAACGCCATCCGCGCCGCCATCGCCGACCCCTCGCGCAAGGTGCGCATGGCGGTCCTCCAGGCGCTGGACGTGGAGGACGTGGCGCTGATCCGCGCCCTGCTGCGGCGCGAGGACGACCCGCAAGTGCGCTCGGTGGCCAAGGCGCTGGTGGCGCTGGCCGAGTCGCGCGGGGCCCCGCTCCCGCCCGAGGGCGACGGGACCTACCGCACCACCGCCCCCGACGGCGAGCCGCAGATCGTCTTCCAGCCCTCCTGGACCGACACCCTGGCCGGGATCAGCGTGGGCGCGCTCTGGGTGCAGATGCCCGGGGAGCGCCTGGTCCCGCTCGCACAGCGGGTGGAGGTCGTGGCGGGCGTGGTCCCCGCCTTCTTCTCGCAGGACCGCTCGGCCGTGGTGTACGAGGCCGACCGCGAGGTGCGGGTGCGCGATCTGAGGGGCGGCGCCACGCGCGTGCTCGGCGCGGGGATCGCGCCGCGGCTCATCCCCTTCACCGACCGCTTCGTCTACCTGGAGGAGCGGCTCCGCGCCCGCCGCCCCGTGGAGGACGGGACCGAGATGACCTACCAGGTGGTCGCGGCGGGCTTCGCGCCCGGGGCCCTGGAGCGCCTGGGAACGCTGGCGGCGGTCGCCCGGCCGGACCGCCACGCCAACGCCTCGCCCGTCCGCTGGATGGTGGTGGGGGAGACGCCGGAGGGGTTCGTGCTCCGCGGCGAGAGCGTCTCCACCTTCCTCCTCCCCAACCCGTTCGAGGGGCAGCGCCTGAACCGCCCCGCCCCCCGCCGCAGGCCCGACTGAGCTCCGAACCCAGCGTACAGTGAACGGCACGCCGCACGTCGCCCGACTCCTCCTCCCGGCGCTCCGCTGGGACGCCGCCACCGGCTTCGGCCACCTCCGCGACGACGTCGAGCGCGGCCTCCGCCTGGGGGTGGGGGGCTTCATCCTCTTCGGCGGGGATGCGGAGGCGGTCCGCGAGCTCACCGCCGAGCTGCACCGCCGCGCCCCGCACCCGCTGCTGGTGGCGAGCGACCTTGAGCGCGGCGCCGGCCAGCAGTTCCGGGGCGCCACCCCGCTCCCGCCGGCGGCCGCCCTCGGCTGGCTGGACGAGCCGGAGACGGCGGAGCGCGCCGGGGAGCTGACGGCGCGGGAGGCGCGGGCGCTGGGGGTGAACTGGATCTACGCCCCGGTCGCGGACGTGGACCTGGAGCCGGAGAACCCCATCATCGGCACGCGCGCCTTCGGCACCGACCCGGAGCGGGTGGCCGAGCTGACCTCCGCCTGGGTACGCGGCTGCGCGCGGGGCGGGGCCCTCTCCTGCACCAAGCACTTCCCGGGGCACGGCCGCACGGTGGGCGACTCGCACATCGAGCGCCCCTGCGTGGACGCCACCCTGGACGAGCTGGAGCTGGACCTGCTCCCCTTCCGCGCCACCATCGCGGCGGGGGTGGACGCCACGATGACGGCCCACGTCTGCTACCCGGCGCTGGACCCGGCCGGCTTCCCGGCGACGCTCTCCCCGCGCATCCTGGGCGGGCTCCTGCGCCGCGACCTGGGCTTCGACGGGCTGGTGGTGACCGACGCCATCATCATGGAGGGGCTCACCGAGGACGTGGGCGAGGCGGACGCCGCGGTGCTCGCCGTGGCCGCCGGCTGCGACCTCCTCCTCTACCCGGACGACGTGGAGGCGGTGGCCGCGGAGCTCGCCGCCGCCCTGGCCGACGGGCGCCTCTCTGAGGAGCGGGTGGCGGACGCGCTGCGCCGCATCGCCGCGGCGGCGGAGCGGGTGGCGGGCGGGCCGCGGGGCGAGTGGGCGCGGGAGGAGGACCGCCGCTGGGCGCTGGAGACGGGGGTGCGCAGCCTGCGCGTGGTCCGCGGCAGCCCGTCCATCCCCACCGGCCCGGTGCGCCTGGTGGAGATCGAGGACGACGCCGGCGGGCCCTACCCGCCCTACCCGCGCACGGCCTTCCCGGCCGCGCTCCGGGCGGCCGGGGTGGAGCTGTCGGAGGACGGAACGCCGCTGGTGGTGCTGTACTCGGACATCCGCGCCTGGAAGGGCCGCCCGGGGATCTCCCCCGCGGCGCGCGAGCGGGTGCGCCGGGCCACCGCCGCCCATCCGGACGCCACCGTGCTCCTCTTCAGCCACCCCCGCCTGGCGGACGAGCTCCCGACCGCGCGCCACCTGCTCGCCGCCTGGGGCGGCGAGGCGCTGATGCAGGAGGCGGTGGTGGCCTGGCTCACCGGCGCCGCGGACATGCTCCCCAGCATGGCGGGCGGGCTTGACCGCTAGCGCCGGAGCTCCTTCCGCCTCCTCACGCCCGCCGCGCGACCCGCCGGCGGGCGTTCTGCGCCGTGGTGCCGATCTTGCTCGCCGCGGGCGGGGCCGGCCGGAACGTCCGTGTGCCTGCCCTTTCCGTCGCTCACCCTTGCGGGGGAGGTGGTCGTGACGTGGATCGATTGGGCGATCGTGGCGGTGTACATGGCGGCGTCCCTGGGCATCGGCCTGTACCTGGCGAGGCGCGCCTCCACCAGCATGGTGGACTTCTTCGTGGGGGGGAGGACGCTCCCCTGGTGGCTGGCAGGGACCTCCATGGCCGCCACCACCTTCTCCATCGACACCCCGCTGTACGTGGCCGGGCTGGTGGGGAGCCGGGGGATCGCCGGGAACTGGGAGTGGTGGAACTTCGCCATCGCCCACGTCATCCTCATCTACGTCTTCGCCCGCCTCTGGCGCCGCGCCGAGATCGTCACCGACAACGAGCTCTCGGAGCTCCGCTACGGCGGCCGGCCCGCCGCCGCGCTCCGCCTGACCAAGTCCTTCCTGTTCGCGGTGGTCTTCGGCTCCATCGGCATCGGCTACGCCATGCTGGCGATGGTCAAGGTGATCGACGCGCTGGGGCTCCTCCCCAGCCTGGGGCTCACGCTGGGGGACCAGGGGAAGCTGTGGAGCGTGATCATCGTCAGCGTGCTGGTGCTGGCGTACGCGGGGGTGGCCGGGCTCTGGGGGGTGGTCGCCACCGACTTCTTCCAGTTCTTCCTCGGGCTCTTCGGGGCCATCGTGGTGGCGGTGGTGGCGGTGTCGGCGCAGGGGGGGCTGGGCGTGGTCGCCGAGCGGGCGCAGGAGTTCACCCGCTTCGACATGCTCTCCTTCACCCCGCTGACCTGGGGCGAGACGGGGCTCGTGGGGTGGTCCACCCTGGCGGGGATCTCCGGCTCCACCTTCATGGCCTACGTCTTCGTGCAGTGGTGGGCCTTCCGCCGCTCCGACGGCGGGGGCGAGTTCGTGCAGCGGCTGGCCGGGTGCAGGGACGAGGCGGAGGCGGAGAAGGCGGCGTGGTTCTTCAACGTGATGAACTACGTGGTGCGCACCTGGCCCTGGGTGATCGTGGCGGTGGTGGCGGTGGTGGTGTTCCCGGACCTGGAGGACCGGGAGCTGGGCTATCCGCTGCTGATGCTGGAGTACCTCCCCACCGGGCTCCTGGGGCTGGTGGTGGCGTCGCTGATCGCGGCATTCATGAGCACGGTCTCCACCCTGATCAACTGGGGGGCGTCGTACCTCACCAACGACGTCTACGCCCGCTTCCTCCGTCCCGGCGCCGACCAGGCCGAGCTGGTGGCGGCCGCCCGCGTGGCTTCGGTGCTGGTGACGGCGCTGGGTGCCACCGCGGCGTTCTTCAGCGAGGACGTGGGAAAGGTGTTCCAGCTCACCATCGCCATCGGGACGGGGCCGGGGGTGGTGCTCATCCTCCGCTGGTTCTGGTGGCGCATCAACGCCTGGGCGGAGCTGGCCGCCATGGTCGCCGGGTTCCTGGTGGGGTTCGGCACCACCGTGGTCCCCGTCCTCCAGATCCAGGACTTCGGACTGCGCCTGGTGACGACGCTGGCGATCACCTTCCTGATCTGGTTCCCGGTGATGCTGCTGACGCGCCCGGAGAGCGACGAGAAGCTGGACTCCTTCTACCTGCGCGTCCGCCCCGGCGGCCCGGGGTGGCGCCGGCAGCGGGAGCGGACGGGGGTGCTGCCGGTGCAGGACCTGGGGCAGGACCTGCTGCGGGTGCTCGCGGGGCTGATGCTCCTCTTCGGCACCATGTTCGCCATCGGGTCGCTGCTCTTCCTCCGCTGGACCTCGCTGGCCATGATGCTCGTCCTGGCGCTCGCGGGCTGGCTCTGGCTGCGGCGGCTGGGGGAGTCGGTCCCCGCCCCGCCGCTCCCCGAGCCCCCGACCCACCCCAGCCCCGGCAGGCCGTGATGCGCGCCGCTCCGACTCTCGCGGCCGCCGCGGCTGGGGTGGGTCGGGGGCTCGGGGAGCGGCGGGGCGGGGACCGACTCCCCCAGCCGCCGCAGCCAGAGCCAGTCCGCGAGCGCCAGGACGAGC
>DATABU010000522.1:0-8647 GCA_036259415.1 Longimicrobiaceae bacterium | reverse complement strand
CTCCAGCAGGAGGACGCGCGCGCCCGCCGCCGCGGCGAAGACGGCCGCGAGGATCCCCGCAGCCCCCGCTCCGACCACCACCACCGGCAGCTCCCCCTCCCGTCCCGGTCCGGTCCGGTCTTCCACTCGCTTCTCCCGTTGCTCCGGTCGGCTGTCCCTCCGCGGCCGGGAAGCTACGCGGCCCGGGGACGCGGGGCGAGCAAGAATCGGACTGCGCGCGAGGCCCTTGACGAGGTGGGCGGAGCAGCTTATCATGGTGGCCCCTCGCGAAACGGATGCCGGATCGTGACGCGACGGGGGGCGGAAGATCCTCATCAGCGGCGGAGGGCGGTGCAACGTCCTGCCGTCGGAGGTGGACCCGGCGGGCTACGTCACCGACTCCTCGCCGAACACGCTGCGCAAGGTCCTACTTTCCTGGCCGCTTGCGGACCAGCGCCGCTTCTTCGAGGAGGAGGTGGGGCTCCATCTCGTGCTGGAGCCGGAGACGGGCAAGCTCTTCCCGGAGTCGAACCGGGCGCGCGACGTCCGCGACCGGCTGCTCGCCCTTGCGCGGAGGCGCGGGGCCGAGCTCCGCTTCGACACCTCGGTGGTGGGGCTGCGCCCGCCTGCGGGCGGGGAGCCCTGGCGGGTGCTGACGGAGGAGGGGGAGCCGATCGCGGCCGCCGCGGTGGTGATCGCGACGGGCGGGCTCTCCGTGCCCGCCACCGGGAGCGACGGGACGGGGCTCCGCATCGTGCGCCAGCTGGGCCACACGCTGCACGACACCTATCCCGCGCTCACGCCGCTCACGGCGGAGCCTCCGCCCCACGCCCCGCTCGCCGGCGTGTCGGGGACGGTGCGCATCGAGGCCCCGCAGGGGAAGACCCGCTTCCGCACCGCGGGCGGCTTCCTCTTCACCCACCGGGGGTACAGCGGCCCGGCGGTGCTGAACGTCTCCCACCTAGCGGTGCGCTCCCGCATGGCGGGCGGGCCCCGGCAGCCGGTGCTGGTGCAGTGGGCGGAGCTGGACGCGGATGCCTGGGAGCGGGCGCTCCTGGAGGGCGCGCAGGGCACCGTGCTCTCCCTGCTGCGCAGGCACCTGCCGACCCGGCTGGCGGACGCGCTCGCCGCGGAGGCGCGGCTGGAGCCCGGGCGGACGCTCGCGCAGCTGCGGCGGGAGGAGCGCACCCGGCTGGTGGAGCTGCTCGCGCGCTACCCGCTCCCCTGGACGGGGGACGAGGGCTACAAGAAGGCCGAGGTCACCGGGGGCGGCGTCCCCCTGGCGGAGGTGGACCCGCGGACGCTGGAGAGCCGCGTCGTCCCGGGGCTCTTCCTGTGCGGGGAGATCCTGGACGCCTTCGGGCCGATCGGCGGATACAACTTCCTCTGGGCGTGGTCCACCGGCCGTCTCGCCGGGTCGGGCGCGGCCGCCCGGGCCAACCGACAGGACGGGGAGCGATGACGGAGAACGCAGTAGAGGGGCTGCTCGACGCCTTCCCGGTGGTGGTGACGCTGCCGGTGCAGTGGGGCGAGATGGACTACTTCCGGCACGTGAACAACACCGTGTTCTTCCGCTACTTCGAGAGCGCGCGGATCGCGTACCTGGAGCGGATCGGCTTCCGGGAGGAGGGGGCGGCCGAGGGGCGGGGCCCGATCCTGGCCTCCACGCACGCGCGCTTCCGCCGCCCCCTCACGTACCCGGACACCGTGCGGGTGGGGGCACGCACGACGGAGCTGGGAGACGACCGCTTCACCATGGAGTACCGCCTGGTGAGCGAGGCGCAGGGGGCGGTGGCCGCCGAGGGCGGTGGGGTACTGGTGTCCTTCGACTACGCGGCCGGCCGCAAGGCGCCGCTCCCGGCGGGAGTGCGGGGCGCCATCCAGCGGCTGGAGGGCGGGCGCGCCGCGGGCGCAGCCGACAGGGCCCGCTGACATTGCCCCCGGGGCACGACGGTTGCAACTGGTTCACGTCTAAACCATGCGGGGAGCGCCGATGCACGGGGACGAGGATCGGCACGTGCCGCTCGCCACGCGGTTCTGGGTGTCGCTCGCGCGCGCCTACCGCCTGGCGTACCGGCGGCACTCGCGGGCGCTCGCGGCGCTCGGCGTCTCGGTGTCGCAGTTCGACCTGCTGGCGACGCTCCACCGCTCGCGGCCCGAGGGGCTGCGGATGGGCGAGCTCAGCGACCGGCTGCTGGTCACGGAGGGCAACGTGACCGGGCTGGTGGACCGGCTCCAGGGCGCGGGGATGGTGGAGCGGCACGCGGACCCGGCGGACCGGCGCGCCTTCCGGGTGCGGCTCACCCCCGCGGGCCGGGCGCTCGCAGAGCGGGCCATCCCGGTGGTGGAGGCAGAGCTGGAGCGGGTCTTCGCGGGGCTGGCCCCGGAGGAGATGCGGCAGGCCCAGCGCGTGCTGCGGCGCGCGCGCCGCTCGGCGGAGGGCGCGGGAGACGGATAGGAGACACGGACGGCGGCCACGGCCGCCTTCATCACACACGCAGGAGGCAGAGAATGGCGGTCAAGATCGCGGTGGTCTACTACAGCACCTACGGCACCAACCACCAGATGGCCCAGGCGGCGGCGGAAGCGGCGCGCGAGGCCGGCGCCGAGGTACGCCTCCGCAAGGTGCGCGAGACCGCTCCCGAGGAGGTGGTGCGCGCGCAGGAGGCGTGGTCGGCGCAGCAGGTGCGCACCGCCGACATCCCGGAGGCCACACCGGACGACCTGGTGTGGGCGGACGGCTACCTGTTCAGCGCGCCCACGCGCTACGGCGGCGCGGCCAGCCAGATGCGCTCGTTCATCGACACGCTGGGCCCGGTCTGGCAGCAGGGGCTGCTGGCGGACAAGACCGCCACCGCGATGACCAGCGCCCAGAACCCCCACGGGGGACAGGAGACCACGCTCCAGACGCTGTACTACACCTTCATGCACTGGGGAGCGATCCTGGTCCCGCCGGGGTACACCGATCCCGCCGTCTTCGCGGCGGGCGGGAACCCGTACGGGGTGAGCGTGTCGGCGACTGGCGAGGCGCTGGGCGAGGAGACCCGGGCCGCGATCCGCCACCAGGCCACGCGCCTGGTGGAGATCACCAACCGGCTGAACGCCGGCCGCGGGGAGTCGTAGGGAGAACCCTGACGGGAGCATCGAGGCCGGGGCGTTGTCCAAATCGTTCTCCCGCGGTATCTTGAAGGCGTCCGAGGAGCGGCGCGGCCGGACGGGCGGCCGGCTCCGATCAGTGTCAGAACGATCCTGTTCCGCGGGTAGCCGGCCATTCCGCGCCCCGGCCACGTCCGACTTTCGACGCAAGGAGGCAGCATGCCATTCGGTCTCGGAATGACGGAGACGCTCCTGATCTTCGCCGTGCTCCTGCTCTTCTTCGGCGCCAAGCGCCTCCCGGAGCTGGCGGGCGGGCTGGGCAAGGGGATCCGCGACTTCAAGCGCTCCCTGAACGGCCTGGACGACGCCTCGATGCAGGCGAACCAGATCCAGCCGGCGCCCCCGGCGCCGCAGGTGCAGGCTTCCGCCGCCCCCGCCGAGGAGACCAAGGTCTCCTGAGGCGGAGCGATGGAGCAGGACGAAGGGCCCGCGGCCGGAAGGCCGCGGGCCCTTCATGCGTCCGGGGACGCCGGTCGCTACCGGGTGCCGGCGGCGGGCTGCGGGGCGCCCTCCGCGGCGGCGGCCTGCGCCGGGGCCACGGTCTTCACCGTCTTCCCCTGCCAGCGGCTCCGGTCCACCCGCGCCTCCTGCCCCTGCGGGACGGAGATGGTGCCGGGGTCGCCGTCTGAGACGTAGCGCCGCGAGGGGTTCTTCCGGTACGCCTCCAGCTGCCGCTCCAGGTGGTTGGGAGCGACGATGAAGCGGTCGACGGAGTGCGCGTTCCACTCCCGGTCGAACGGCGACACGTTGGGCCCGCCGGAGACCTCCAGCACCACCTTGTTCTCGTACGGCCTGCCGTTCCAGCTCCCCTGCCAGGCCAGGCTCCGGTTCTTGGGCCACATCCCCAGCGGCAGGGCGAAGGTCACGATGTCGTAGTCGGGGGGGAGGTACACCTTGATGGAGTCCTCGCCCCGGCCGATGTACTCCTGCACCTTGGCGTCGCTGCCGGCCCGGTCGAGACGGGCGTGGTACAGCGTGTGGTTGCAGACCTCGTGGCGGTTCTCCACCAGGTAGGTGACCTTCTTGCGGATGTTGGCCTCGCGCTGCTCGCGCGGGATCTCGCGGTCCGGCTTCTCGCTGAAGAAGTTGGACGGGTGCTGTGCCGCGGGGAGGATGCACCACACCGCGCCGTTCCTCCACCCGGGGTTCTGCTCCTGGAAGCCCGCCCACATCCCCATCATGGTGTTGGGGTCGATCTCGCCGCTGGGGAGGTAGTAGAACTGTCCCAGCGACGAGTCGTCGATGGTGAACACCACGGGGGTCGTGCCGGCGGGGACGTCGATGTCGCCCTCCAGCACCTGCCGCATGGTGACGGGGCGGAAGCCGTTCTCGTACAGCGCGCGGAGGTCCTTGCGGAAGTTCTCCGCCTTGCGGACGAACTCGCCCTCGTTGTCCCCCAGCCGGTGGTACTCCAGCACCATGATCTCCCCCAGCTCGTTGGGCGGGAGGTCGGTCTTGGGGCCGTCGTCCGTGTTCTGCGGTGCGGCGGGGGTCTCCGCCGCGGCGACCGCCCCGGCGTCCGCGGCGGTGTCGCGCGCGGCGGACGCCTGCGCCGTCGCCGCTTCTTCGCCGCCCTCGCCGCCGCAGGCGGACAGGAGGAGCGCCGCCCCGAGGAGGGCGGGGTGGATGCTGCGCTGGATCGTCATCGCTTTCTTCTGGACGTGCTGGGGGAACGGGGCTCCGGCCGCCCCTCGGGTGGGGACGGCCGGGTGCAAGACGTATGCTAGGCCCCTGCCGGGGCGCGGGTCGTGCGGCGGGGCCTCAGCGCCTGCCCCGGGGCGCGCGTCCGGCGGGCCGCGGCGGCGGCGGGGTCTCGGCGGCGGTCTCGCGCAGGAGCCGGGGGAGGTGCTGCTCGGCCAGGCGCGCCAGGACCCGCTGGTACACCGAGGCGGCACGGGCGGAGGGGATCTCGAGCTGCGCGATGTAGAGCGACACGGCCTGCGTGGGCGGGGCGTGCTCGTCCAGGATCTCCACGAACTGGAGGGCGTGCTTGAAGTGCGCCCGGATGAGCGCCTCCCAGGTGCGCGCCGCGAACAGCTCCATCCAGAGGTCCTCCTCGGCGTTGCGCTTCATCTGCCGGCGGATGAAGCGGAGCGCGCCCACGGGAGTGGCGTAGCGCCAGTCGAACCCCCACCCGCGGTGCCGCTCGCGCGCCAGCTCGGACCCGGTCTGCGGATCGCTCAGGTCCGAGAGCGCGCGGGTGCGGACGATCTCCTCGTCGTCGCCGGTCAGCTCCATGATCTCGACGTAGCGGTCGAGCGCCTCGTCGAAGGGCATGCGGGGCGCGAGGATCGCGACCAGCTCCAGGGCCTGCGCCGCGTGGGTCTCGGCGATGACCTCGCGGGCCTTGGCCTCGGCCAGCTCCAGGCGCCTGCGGAGGGTGCCGGGGAGCCGCTGGAGCCAGAGCGGGTTGGGTGATGGCATGCTGCGCGAGGGGGTGAGGGAGCACGGGCTGCGCGGCCCGGGCGCGATTGCTGCGCCCGCCGCGGCCCGTTTATCTTTGCTGCACGGGACCTTGCGGACCCGGACCGGAGGAAAGATGCGGCCCGCGGGGCACGGTGACAACTCCCCCGCATCGCCCGACGACCACACTGGCAGAGGACGTTCACATGGCACTGTCGCGGAGCTCTTCCTGGAAGGAGCACCGGCTGGCGAACCGCCTGGATTGCGGCGGCACGGAATACTCGGTGGACCTGGTGGCGCGGAAGGCCACGGGGGTGGAGGGGTGGAAGGTGACGGTGGTATTCCTCCCCCGGGAGGGCGGGAGGGAGGTCAAGGCCGAGCTCCCCAACGCCGCCTCCACCGCGGAGGTGCGGCGCCTGGTGGCGGAGCTGGAGGGGGCCGAGGAGCGCCTCCGGGAGATGTGCCGCCAGGCGGGAGGTGCGGGCTGACGGAGTACGTGGTGGACGGGGAGCGGGTCCGCACCCTGCCGGACCTGCTGGCCCCAGGGCTGCGGCTGCTCTTCGTGGGCTTCAACCCCAGCGTGCGCGCGGCCCGGCTGGGCCACTACTACGCCGGGCGCAACAACCGCTTCTGGGACCTGCTGGGTGCCGCCGGGCTGACGCCGGGGCGCTGGGGCTTCGAGCAGGACCGCGGGCTGCTGGAGCTGGGGATCGGGGTGACGGACCTGGTGAAGCGCCCCACCCGGAGCGCCGCGGAGGTGACCGCGGGGGAGTTCCGGCGCGGGGCGGAGCGCTTCCGCGGCCTGGTGCGGGAGCTCCGGCCCGGGGTGGTGTGCTACAACGGCAAGGGGGTGTACCTCCGAGCCGCGGGCGTGCCGTCGGCGCCCTGGGGCCGGCAGGAGCATTCGCTGGTGGAGGGGACGGTGGACTTCGTGGCGCCCAGCCCCAGCGGCCTGGCGCGGATCCCCTTCGTGGAGAAGGCGCGCCGGTACGCGGAGCTGCGCGCCCTGGTGGACTCGCTGGAGGGTTGAGAGCGTGGAGACGACGAGCGAGACGGCCGTGGCGGAGTCCCCGCTGCGGGAGGCGGAGACGGCGCTGGGCGCGGCCTTCACGGAGGTGGCGGGGCGCCGGGTGCCCCGCCGCTTCGGCGACCCGGAGGCGGAGTACCGCGCGGTGCGGGAGGCCGCGGGGGTCGCCGACCGCGCCGACCGGGCGCAGATCCGCCTGTGGGGCCGCGACCCCGTGAAGATGGTGCAGGGGCTGCTGACCAACGACCTGGCCGGGGCCCCGCCGGGGCGCGGCGTGTACGCGGCGGTGCTGACGCCCAAGGGGCGGATGATCGCGGAGCTGCGTGCCTTCCGGCTGGAGCGGCCGGGCGGGACCGAGGTGCTCCTGGACCTCCCGCGCGAGGCGCTGGAGGGGACTCGCGAGCACCTGAGGAAGTTCGTCCCGCCGATGTTCGCGCGCTGGGCCGACGTCTCGGGCGAGACCGGGTCGCTGGGCGTGTACGGTCCCCGCTCCCGGGAGCTGCTGGGCCGGTCGCTCGGGGCGGAGCTGCCGCCGCTGGACGAGGACGCCTTCGCCGAGCTGCCGTACGCCGGCGCGCCGGCGCTGGTGGTGGGGACGCGCGCCGCGGGCGGGGAGGAGGGATACGACGTGGTCGCGCCCGCAGAGGCGCTGCCGGCGCTCTGGGACGCGCTGCGGGAGGCGGGCGCCGTGCCGGTGGGCCGCGCCGCGCTGGAGACGCTGCGGGTGGAGGCGGGGGTGCCGCGCTACGGCGCCGAGCTCTCGGAGGAGGTGATCCCCACCGAGGCGTTCGAGGCGGTCGGGATGGTGCCCCGCGCGATCTCGTTCACCAAGGGGTGCTACACGGGGCAGGAGGTGATCGTCCGCATCGCCCACCGCGGCCACGTGAACCGGCACCTGCGCGGCCTGCGCCTGGGTGACGCCCCCGCGCCGGCCGCGGAGACGCCGCTCTTCCACCCGGAGACGGCGAAGGCGGTGGGGCGCGTCACCAGCGCCGCGTTCTCGCCGCTGCTGGGGGAGACGGTGGCGCTGGCCTACGTGCGCCGCGAGCTGGGCCCCGGCGACGCGGTGCGGGTGGGGGCGGCGGACGGGGCGCCGGCCGCGGTGGCCGCGCTCCCCTTCCGGAAGGAGGGGGGCGGTGCTGGCTGAGAACCGCTCGGCGCTGAAGGAGTGGGGCGCCGTGGAGCAGGCGCTGGCCGCCGGGCGGACCACCCTGCTGGTGCGCAAGGGCGGGATCCACGAGCGCCGCGCCGGCTTCGAGGTGGAGCACCGGGAGTTCTGGCTCTTCCCCACCCTCCACCACCAGAGCCGTCACGAGCTGCGTCCCGACTTCCTCCCGTACCTGGCCGCGGCGGAGGCGCTCCCCCACGACGTGAACCGGGTGCGGATCGAGCACTACGCCGTGGTGGAGGACGCCCTGCGCGTGGAGAGCCTGGACGCCCTGCGCCGCCTGGACGGCCTGCACCCGCTGACCGTGAAGACGGTGGACTCCCGCTTCGCCTACCGCGACCGCCCCTACCTGCACGTGCTGGTGCTGCGCGCCTTCCGCCTCGCGGAGCCGCACGTGGTCCCCAACACGCTGGACTACGAGGGGTGCGTCTCCTGGGTGGAGCTGGACGACGCCCTCCCCACCGCCGGCGCCGCCCCCGTGCTCCCGGACGCCGAGTTCGCCGCCCGCCGCGCCGAGGTGCTGGCGCGCCTGGGCGAGGAGGGGGCGGTGCGGCTGTAGACCATCAGCGGCCCCTGCGCCGCAGGCGAGGGAGGGGCTTTCTCGTCGTTGCAGTTCCCTGCCGTTCCCACACGATGTACGGGGGGAGACTCGCCGGCGGTTTGGCGAGGCTCACCCCGGCGGAGGGAGACCCGGGGGCAGTTTCCCGGGGCTCCCGCAGCCCGCGCAGGAGACGGACGGCAGTATCGTCCGGCTCCGGAGCGGCCCGCCGAGTCAGTCCATGGCCCTCACGAACGGTCGCAGCGCAGCGCCGCCCGCACCTCCGGGTCGTCCGGGAGCGCCTCCAGCGGAGTGGACAGCTTGCGCGTCCACGCCGAGAACCGCTCCGGCGGCACGCCGGGCACGTTGACCGGCT
>DATABU010000521.1:0-9660 GCA_036259415.1 Longimicrobiaceae bacterium | reverse complement strand
GCCGCGAGCATCACCGCCTTGAGGCCGGAGCCGCACACCTTGTTGATGGTCAGCGCGGAGACGGCGGAGGGGAGCCCCGCTCCCATCGCTGCCTGGCGCGCCGGGGCCTGCCCCACGCCGCCCTGCACCACGTTCCCCATGATGACCTCGGCCACGTCACCGGCCTCGACGCCGGAGCGTGAGACCGCCTCGCGGATGGCGATCGCGCCCAGCTCGGGGGCGGAGAGCGGGGCCAGCCCGCCCAGGAAGCGGCCGATGGGGGTGCGGACCGCGCTCACGATCACGGGCGTGGTCTTCGGGTCGCCGGAAATCTTTATCATCTCTGCCATCCTGTTGAGTCTGGGTCGAACCGGGCTTCAGACCGGCCGGAGCGCCACGCCCTTCCCGTCCTCCTCCACGTACCCCCAGGGCGTCGCCGGGTCGTGGGTGGAGACCAGCAGCCAGCGCTCGTCCACCGCGCGGCGCAGGAGCGCCCGCTTGGACTCCAGCGTGACCAGCGGCTCCACGTCGTACCCCATGATCCAGGGGAGCGGGAGGTGCGCCATGGTGGGGACCACGTCCGCCAGGAAGCAGGCGGTCTCCCCCCCGGAGCGGACCAGCACCGACTGGTGGAAGGGGCAGTGCCCCGGCGTCGGGAGCGTCCCGATCCCCGGGACCACCTCGACGGCCCCCTCGACCAGCGCCAGCCGCCCGGCCTCCATCACCGGGTCGAAGTTGTCCGGGAGGTAGCTGGCCTGCGTGCGCTCGTTGGCGCGGTGCGCCCAGTCCCACTCGCCGCGCTGCACGTGGTAGCGCGCGCCGGGGAAGGAGAGCCGCACCGCGCCCTCCGCGTCGCGGAAGGTGTTCCCGCCGGCGTGGTCGAAGTGGAGGTGCGTGTTGACCACCACCGTCACGTCGGCCGGGGAGAAGCCCGCCGTGCGCACCGCCTCCTGGAGGCGGTCGGGGGCGCGGGAGCCCGGGGAGGCGGCGTTCTCCACCCCGTAGATCTCCATGAACTTCGCCCCCTCCTTGTTCCCCAGCCCCGTCTCCACCAGCACCAGCTCGTCGCGGGTCTCCACCAGCAGGCAGCGGAGCGCCAGGGGGATGCGGTTGCGGGCGTCGGCCGGGATGCGGCGCTCCCACAGCGGTTTCGGGACCACCCCGAACATGGCGCCGCCGTCCAGCCGCTGCAGCCCCGCCTCCAGCGCGTGGACGCGGAAGTCGCCGAGGTCGCGCGTGCGCACCAGCGGGAGGTCGCCCGCGTGCAGCGTCGCGGGCGGGCCGGCCGGGCTCACGCCTGGTCCATGGAGCGGGGGGTGGCCGTGCGCTTCCGCCGCGGCGTCCGCTTCCCCAGCAGGACGTCCACCCCGTTCCAGTCCTCGATCCCGCGCTCCTCCAGCACGTCCAGGAAGCGCAGCAGCACCTTGGCGGTGGCCACCGCGTCGTCCAGCGCCCGGTGGCGCGCCTCGATCTCCAGCCCGTAGTAGAGCGCCAGCCCGTCAAGCGAGCGCGAGGCGAGCTGCGGAAGCAGCTTCCGCGCCAGCCGCACGGTGCAGAGCTGGCGTCCGGCTGGGCTGACCCCGGCGCAGCGCTCCAGCTCGGCGGTGACGAAGCGCCAGTCGAAGGGGGCGTTGTGGGCGACGAAGACCCGCCCCTCCAGGAGCGGGAGCACCCGGTCGGCGAGCTGGCCGAAGCGCGGCGCGGCGGCCACCATGCGGTCGGTGATCCCGGTGAGCGACACGATCATGGAGGGGATGCGCCGGTCCGGGTTCACCAGCGAGGACCACGCCTCGCGGATCTCCCCGCCCTCCACGCACACCGCCGCGATCTCGGTGACGCGGTGGCCGCCCCCCGGCGAGCCGCCGGTGGTCTCCACGTCCACCACCACGAAGCGCTCGTCGCGCAGCAGCTTCCCGCCGTTCGCCGGGGCGGGCGCACCCACCGACCACACCCCCTCGGCGGAGACGTTGAAGCGCGGATCGGTCCCCAGCAGCGCGAACACGGCGCCGGCCGCGGCCCGCGGGTCGCCGCTGATCCCCAGCACCTGCGTGGCGACCACCGCGGTGTCCAGCGGGCCGCGCTCCAGGAGCCGCAGCGCGCGCTCGGTGAGCGAGCCGCCCCGCTCGAAGCGGAGCACGTCGTTGTACACGCCCGTCGCCCTCACCAGACGTCCTCCCGCAGCACCGGCATGGTCATGCACCGCCCGCCGCCGCCGCCCCGGACCAGCTCGGCGCCCTCGAAGGCGATCACCGCCTTCTCGTCGTCGTGCACCTCGACGTCGCCCGTGAGGAAGTCGAGCGCGTTCACGATCCGGTACCCGGCCTCGCGCTCCATCTCGCGCATTGTGGCCTCGTTGCGGGTGTACCCCAGCACGATCCCGGGGCGCACCGCCACGAAGTTGCACCCGCTGGCCCACTGCTCCCGCTCCTGCACGGTGGGGTGCTGGCCGCCGCAGCAGATGGGCTCCAGCGGGAGCCCGGCCTGCTTGAGCGCGGAGAACACGTCCGAGTGCTCCTTGACGCCCTTGGCGCCGGGCCGGTAGTGCAGCACCGGGAGGCGCGACGGCCCGAAGAAGTAGGGCGGGTACACCACGCAGTGCTCGCGGTCCACCATGGTCAGGATCATGTCCAGGTGGATGGCGGGGCTCTCCGTGGGGAGCACCACGATGAGCACGTGCTCCACCCCGGCCTTCTCGCGCAGCCCGTCGATCAGCCCCTCGATGGCCACCGGCGAGGAGCGCTCCGACAGGCCGATCATCGCCAGGTCGGGGCGCAGGATCAGCACGTCCCCGCCCTCGATGGTGTAGTCGCTCCGGTGCTCCTCGGCGCCGTCGTAGATCAGCCCGGCGTTCCCCAGCAGCGGGTGGTAGGTGAAGAGCGCCTTCATCACCAGCTCTTCGGTCCACCGCACCGCGTACTTCATCGCCCCGATGACGACCCCCTCGTTCACCACCATCGCGGCGTCGCGGGTGAAGAACAGGTTGGGGAGCGGGGGGAGCTCGTACGAGACCTTGTTGAGGAGCTTGGAGATGGGGCCGGCGGTGCACTCCTTCCCCTCGATGAACCGCGAGATCAGCTCGCCGCCGGAGACCTCCGCCAGCTCGCCGCCCAGCGGCTCGGAGGGGGCGATCTCCATGACGTGGTTGATGAGGAAGGCGCGGACCTCGGGCTCGTCCACGATGTCGGAGAGGAGGTCGCGGACCTCAAGCACCTCGCAGAAGCGCGACAGGATGGCGCGGAAGCGGTGGTGCTCCCGGCGCGCCTGCTCCACGTCGATGATGTCGTCGTAGAGAAACTGCTCGCGGTTGGACGGGGTGACCGCGCGCAGCTCGTTGCCGGGCGTGTGGCAGATGACCCTGCGGAGGGGGCCGATCTCGGAGGTGACGTGGACGCGGGCGGTAGTGTTCATAGCCCCGGAAGATAGGGGAAGTCCCCGGAGCGGCGCAACCGACGAAAGCGGGGCGGAAAGGGAGCCCTCAGCGCTGGTGGATGGAGTACGCCAGCCCCTCCAGCTCCACCGCCATGTCGACGTTGCGCAGGGAGACGGTGGAGGGGACGCGCAGGCGGATGGGGGCGAAGTTGAGGATGGCGCGGACGCCGGCGTCCACCACCCGGTCCACCACCCCCTGGGCGGCCTCGGCGGGGACCGCGACGATCACGATGTCGATCTGCTCCTCGGCCAGGGCGCGGTCCATCTCCTCGTCGTGGCGGACGCGCAGGCCGCCCCAGGCGGCGCCCACCTTGGCGGGGTCGGAGTCGAACACGGCGCGGATGTGGAAGCCGCGCTGCTGGAAGTCGCGGTAGGAGAAGAGCGCCGAGCCGATCTTCCCCGCCCCCACCAGCGCCACCCGCCAGCTCTGGTCGAGCCCCAGGATCTCGCGGAGCTCGCGGACCAGCTCGGGGACCGAGTACCCCAGCCCGCGCTTGCCGAAGGAGCCGAACAGGGAGAGGTCCTTGCGCACCTGCGCCGAGGTGGTCCCCCCGCGCTGCGCCAGCTCGTCGCTGGAGATGGTGTCCAGGCCGCGCTCCGCGGCCTCCTGGAGGAAGCGCAGGTAGAGCGAGAGCCTGCGGACGGTGGACTCGGAGATCTTCTTCATGCGTGCGGCGCACCCGCGATGTCCGTCTTGTGAAAGAATTCACAAGATAAGGCGCGGAAAACGGGGCGTCAACGGCAGGGGCTCACCCCTCGCGTCCGCCCTCCCGCCGCTGCGGCAGCGCCCGCGCCAGGCGGACGAACTCCTCCGGGGAAAAGGTCTCCGGCCGCTGCCGCAGGTCGAACCCCAGCTCCGCCTCCAGCGCCTCCACCTCCCCGGGCGAGAGGCCGTAGGCGTCGCGGAGGATGCGCTGGAACTGCTTGCGGCGCTGCCCGAAGGCGGCCCGCGTCAGCGTCCGCAGCGCGACCTCCTCCCCCGGCTCCAGCCGCGGCGGGACGTGCGGGACGACGCGCACCACCGTGGAATCCACGTCCGGGACCGGCCGGAAAGACCCGCGCGGGACGTGCAGCACCCGCTCGGCGTCGGCCACGGCGCGCACGCCCACGGCCAGCGCGCCGTAGGTCCTGCTCCCGGGCTCCGCCAGGATGCGGTCGGCCACCTCGCGCTGCACCATCAGCACGACGGCGCGGGGGCGCGGCCGGCGCTCCAGCAGCCCGAAGAGGATGGGCGTGGTGATGTTGTAGGGGATGTTGCCGACGACCAGGAGGGAGGCGGGGTCGTCGGTGACCCGCTCCAGCGGGACCTCCAGCACGTCGCCGTGCACCACCTCCACCGAGGGGTCGCCGGCGTACTCGTCCCGGAGCTTCGGGGCCAGGTGGTCGTCCAGCTCCACCAGCACCAGGCGGCGCACCCGGCCGGCCATGTGCCGGGTGAGCGCCCCCTGCCCCGGCCCGATCTCCAGCACCTCGTCGCCGGGGCCGGCGCCGAGCGCCTCCACGATGCGGCGCTGGGCGTTGGGATCGACGAGGAAGTTCTGGCCGAGGGAGCGCTTGGCGCGGTGCGGGCCGTCGCGGGGGGGCACGGTCAGAGGCGCAGCAGGAGCGCCGTGCGGTCGTCCGCGGTTACCCCCGCGGCCCCCGGCGGGGCGCCCAGGCGGAAGATGCGGTCGATCAGCTCCCGCACGCCGGAGCTCCGCCCGCGCACCACCTCGTCCACCAGGATGCGCGAGCCCTCCACCTCCCCCGCCTCCAGCGAGTCCGAGAGGCCGTCGGTGAAGAGGAAGAGCAGGTCCTCCCCGCGCGTCCAGGGCGCGGAGCCCTCGTGGTACTCCTCCAGGTCCACGATACCCAGCGGCGGGTCGGTGGCGCCCAGGCGCTCGGCGGCGCCGTCGCCGCGGACCCGGAAGGCGTGCCCGTGCCCCGCGTTGGCGTAGGTGACCCTCCCCGCCTCCGGGTCGATGACCCCGTAGAATAGGGTGAGGTACATCTCCGTGGTCTCCAGCTCGTCGATCAGGGTGCGGTGCACGCGGCGCAGCACCTCCGCCGGGGGGTCGCCCTCGGAGGCGTGGATGGCGACCGCGCTCATGGTCAGCGCCATGATGAGCGCCGCGCCGAAGCCGTGGCTGGAGACGTCGCCGATCATCGCCCCCATCCGCCCCCCCGGGAGCCGGAACAGGTGGTACAAGTCGCCCCCCACCGACTCGGCCGGGACGCAGCGCGCCGCCACCTCCGCGTACCCCTCGAACTGCTCGACCGGGGGGAGGAGCTTCAGCTGGAGGTCGTGCGCCAGCTCCATCTCCCGCACCATGCGCTCCTGGCGCAGGCTCTCCTCCACCAGCCGGCTGTTCTCCACCGCCGCGCCGATCTGGCTGGCGATGGCCGAGAGGAGCTTGAGGTCGCCGGCGGAGAACGCCTCGGAGGTGCTGCGCCCCACCAGGTTGATGACGCCGATGGTGCGCGCCTCCCCCTCCGGCGGGGTGTAGCTCACGGGTACGGAGAGGAAGGAGCCGCGCTGCAGGTTGGCGGGGTCGCAGCCGGGGCGCGGGTACTCCTCGGACGGGCCCAGCAGGACCGGGCGCCGCTCGCGGAACACCTCGGCGGTCACCGAGCAGGTGTCGGCCACGGCGATGGGCCCCGTCTGCCCGTCGCCGCCCACCGCCGCGGCGAGGAGCAGCCGCTCCGTGGGGGCGTCGTGCACCCAGAGCGAGGCCCGCCTGGCCCCCAGGATCCCGACCACCTCCTCCAGGATGGTGCCCGCCGCGCTCTCCAGCGAGATCACCGAGCCCAGGATCTCGCTGATGGAGTAGAGGAGGGTGATCTCCTCGTAGCGCTCGATGATCTCCCGGCTCATGGAGCGCACCTCCGCGTCGTGGCGGAGCACGCGCTCCAGCGAGCGCGCCAGGAAGCGCGCCGCCGGGCGGGCCTCGTCCGGGGGGGAGCCCACCACCTCCACGCACATGGCCCCGCCGGCGCCGTCGTCCAGCTCCGCGGCGTCGGGGCCCGGGGCGCAGGCGTCCGCCTGCTCGCCCGGCCCGGCGAACACCCAGCCGTCCTCCACGCGCGCCCACAGGCGCGGCTCGCCGCCGAGCTCGCGCCGGAAGTCGTCCAGGACTTCGCGGGCGGGGTCGGAGAGGGGCCGTGGGGTGGTGGCCGTGGGCGACATCGGGGTGGCCGGGGGGTTCACTCGCCGGAGGCCCTGCGGAGCTGCGGCGTGCTGCGGTGGAGGACGAAGCGCACCTCGTTGCCGCGGTCGTTGTACTCCACCTCGTCCATCAGGTTGTGGAGGAGGAAGATGCCGCGGCCGCCGGGGCGCTCCAGGTTGTCGGGGTGCGTGGGGTCGGGGACCTCGCCGGGGTCGAAGCCCTCGCCCTGGTCGCGCACCGCCACGGCCAGGCGCTCGGAGCTCAGCTCCACCTCCACCCGGACGCACTTCCCCGGGTCGCGGCGGTTGCCGTAGATGACGGCGTTGGCGAGCGCCTCGCACATCCCCACGCGGAAGTTGAGCGTCAGCCGGGAGCCCTCGAAGTCGACCCCGCGGCAGCGCTCCACCAGGTAGGCGACCGTCCCCTCGATCACCCGGAGGTCGCTGGGGAGCTCCAGCACGAAGGCCACCGGCTCCCCCGTCCCGCCCCCGCCCCGCCCGTTGGGACGGGCCGGGGGCCTCGGCTCGTGTCTCAAGCGCATCCCTCGCGCCGGGCTCCCGTCACAGCGACTGGAGCGCCTCGTCGCGGGAGTCCGCGATGTTGAAGAGCGTGTCCAGCTTGGTGAGCTCGAACAGCGTCCGCAGGTCCTCGTTCAGGTTGGCGAGCCGCAGCTCCCCGCCCTGCTCGCGGATCTTCTTGGAGAGGCTCACCAGCACGCCCAGCCCCGAGGAGTCGATGTACCCGGTGTTGGCGAAGTCGATCAGGAACTTCCGCTCGCCCCCCTCGAGCTCGTCGAGCACCTTCTGCTTGAGCTCCTGCCGGTTCCCGACGATGAGCTGACCATCCACGTCCACCACCACCACTCCGTTCTGCTTACTCGTCTGGAAGCTCATGGCTCCTCCACGCCTCGAGGTTTGGATCCGAAACAGCCCGTCACCGCCCGGGCAAGCGATGTGCCACGTACCACGATACGCACGCGCCCGCTCACCCCGCCATCAGGCCGGTGAGGCAGGCGACGTTCACAATATCGTCCACGCTGGCGCCGCGCGAAAGGTCGTTGCAGGGGCGGGCGAGGCCCTGCACCACCGGGCCCACCGCCTCGGCGCCGGCCAGGCGCTGGGTGAGCTTGTAGGCGATGTTGCCGGCGTCCAGGTCGGGGAACACCAGGACGTTGGCGCGCCCCGCCACCTCGGAGCCGGGCGCCTTGCGGGCGCCGATGGACTCGACTAGCGCGGCGTCCACCTGCAGCTCGCCGTCGGCGGGGACGTGGGGGGCGCGCTCGCGGAAGAGGGCCAGCGCCTCGCGCACCCTGCTCACCGAGGGCCCCTCGGCGCTCCCCCGGGTGGAGTACGAGAGGAAGGCGACGCGCGGCTCGTCGCCCACCACCCTGCGGCGCGCGTCGGCGGCAGCCACGGCGATGTCCGCGAGCTGCTCCGCGGTGGGGGCGGGGACCACCGCCCCGTCGGAGAAGGTGAGCACCTCGGGGTCGCCGCTCCGGAAGGGGTTCACCACCATGTAGAACGAGGACGAGACGGTGCGGATGCCGGGCGCGGGGCCCACCGCCCAGAGCGCGGCGCGGATCACGTCGCCGGTGGCGTGCACCGCACCGGCCACCGAGCCGTCCACCTCGCCCGCGGCCACCAGCAGCGCCCCGAAGAGCAGGGGGTCGCCGGCGTGGCGGAGCGCGTCCACCTCGCTCATCCCCTTCGCCCTGCGGCGCTCGTGGAGGCGGGCGCCCAGCTCGGCGCGGCGCGGGTCGTGCCCGGGGTCCACCACCTCCACCCGGCCGCCGACGCCCATGCGGTCCAGGTCGGCGGCGGTCGCCGGGCCGCCCACCACCAGCGGGTGCGCCAGCCCCTCTCGGGCCAGGATGGCGGCGGCCTCCAGGGTGCGCCGGTCGGCGCCCTCGGGGAAGACGATGCGGCGTGGGCTCTCCTTCGCGCGCGCGCGTACGCGGTCGAGAAACGTGGTCACGGGTTCAGAAGATCTCCTCGGGGCGGACGGGCGGCGCGGGCTCGGCGGGGGCGAGGCGGCGCAGCACGGGCGCGGGGACGAACGGCGACACGTCGCCCCCCAGCGAGGCGATCTGGCGCACCAGCGTCCCGCTGACGAAGGCGTGCTCGGGGTCGGGCGCCAGGAACACCGTCTCCACGCCGCGGTCGAGGCGCCGGTTCATGGTCGCCATCTGCAGCTCGTACTCCCAGTCGGCGACGGTGCGTACGCCGCGCACCACCAGCCCCGCGCCGATGCCGCGCAGGTAGTCCACCAGCAGCCCCTGGAAGTCGGCCGCCTCCACCCGGGGCTCGTCCGCGAAGGTCTCGCGGATCATCTCCAGCCGCGCCTCCACGTCGAACATGGCCTTCTTGGCCTGCGTGGGCGAGTGGCCGACCGCCACCACCACCCGGTCGGCGAAGGCCAGGGCCCGGCGGACCACGTCCTCGTGACCGGAGGTGAGGGGGTCGAAGGAGCCGGGGAAGACGGCGACTCGGGGGGCAGGCATGTCAGTCGCTCGCGGGGACGAAGGTGAGCGAGGTGTCGCCGTAGCGGCGGGTGCGGGCGCCGGGGAGGTCGGGGAGCGCGTCGCCGCGCCCGTGCTCCACGCACAGCATCCCGGCGAACGGCACCTCGGCGAAGCGCTCCAGCAGCGCCGCGGCGAGCCCCTGCCCGTACGGCGGGTCGGCGAAGGCCAGGTCGAAGGCCCCGGCCGGGAGCCCGGCCGCCCAGCGCACGGCGTCGGCGCGCACCGTCTCGGCCCGCGCGCCGGCGCCCAGGGCGTCCAGGTTGGCGCGGAGGACGCGCAGCGCGGCGGGGGCGTTCTCCACGAACGTCGCGCGCTCGGCACCGCGGGAGAGCGCCTCCAGCCCCAGCGCCCCGGAGCCGGCGAACAGGTCCAGCACGCGGGCGCCGGGGACGAGGTCGGCGACGGCGCTCATCCACGCCTCCCGCACCCGGTCGGTGGTGGGGCGGGTGGCCCGCCCCGGCGGCGCCTGGATCCGGCGCCCTCCCCATTCCCCCGCAACGATCCGCATCCGTGCGATTGGCTGTCCAAGGCCGTTGCCACGCCGGGCGACGATCCTCCATCGACCGTCATCCGCCGATCCGCCAC
>DATABU010000520.1:0-6310 GCA_036259415.1 Longimicrobiaceae bacterium | reverse complement strand
GGCTCCGCGTCCGCCGCGGGGGTGGCGTAGCCCACCAGCCGCGGCCCGCCCGCCCCGTCCTCCCGCGCGACCACGGCCGCCTCGCCGACGGCGGGGTGCTCCGCCAGCGCCGCCTCGACCTCGCCGGGCTCGATGCGGAAGCCGCGCACCTTCACCTGCCGGTCCGTCCGCCCCAGGAACTCCAGTGTCCCCTCCGGCAGCCTGCGTGCGCGGTCCCCCGTGCGGTACAGCCGCGACCCGGGCTCCCGGCCGAAGGGGTCGGGGACGAAGCGCCCGGCCGTCAGCTCCGGCCGTCCCAGGTAGCCGCGCGCCACCCCCGCCCCGCCCACGTACAGCTCGCCGGGGACGCCGACGGGGACCGGCTCGCCCGCCGGGTCCAGCACGTACAGCCGCACGTTGCCGAGCGGCGCGCCCAGGACCCGGCGCTCCACCCGCTCGTCCGGGCCCACGGCGTGGCTGGAGGCGAGCACCGTGGCCTCGGTGGGCCCGTAGAGGACGCGGACCCGCGCGTTGGGGAAGACCTCGCGCATCTCGTCCAGCAGCTCCGGAGGGACCGCGTCGCCCCCGACGAAGGCCAGCCGCAGCCCCGGGAGCGTGCCCCGCCCGGAGGCGCGCACCTCCGCCGCGACCTGCCGCATCAGCGCGGGGACGGCGTGCACCACGCTCACCCCCTCCAGCTCCCGCACCAGCCGCCCGACGTCCACCACGTCGTCGCGCGGGACCACCCGCACCGAGCCGCCCGCGAGCAGCGGCGTCAGCGCCTCGAACCCCCAGATGTCGAAGGCGTACGAGGCCAGCACCGCCGCCACGTCGTCCCGCCCGAACCCGAACTCCTCCCGCGCCGCCAGCAGCGTGTTGGCGAGCCCGCGGTGCTCCACCACGACCCCCTTCGGGACGCCGGTGGAGCCGGAGGTGTAGATCAGGTAGGCGGCGGCCTCGGGCGGTACGGGGCCCGCGGGACCCGGCGGCTCCCGCGTGCTCCCGGCTTCGGCCTCCGGGACCCCGGCTCCGTCCAGCAGCACCACCACAGCGCCGCCCGCCGGCACCGAGTGCGCCAGCGACGCCCGGGTGAGCAGCGCGGCCAGGCCGGCGTCGGCGGCGACCCGGCGGATGCGCTCGGAGGGGTAGGCGGGGTCGAGGGGGACGTAGGCGGCCCCGGCCCCGAGCACGCCCAGCACGGCGGCGAGCATCGCGGGGCCGCGCTCCAGGCAGATGCCCACGCGCGCCTCCGGGCCCACGCCCAGGGCGCGCAGGCGCGCCGCGACCGAGCGGGCGCGGGAGTCCAGCTCGGCGTAGGTGAGGCGCTCGTCGCCGCACTCCACGGCCACGGCGTCGGGGGTGGCGGCGGCCTGCGCGGCGAACACCTCGTGCACCGGGCCGGCCGGGAGCGGACGGCCGGTCGCGTTGGGTGCGTCCAGGACGGCGGCGGCCTCCTCCGCGTCCAGCAGGGAGAGGGCGGAGATGCGGGCGTCCGGGTCGGCCGCGATCCGGGCCAGCAGCGCGCGGAAGTGCCCCGCCATCCGCTCGGCGGTCTCCGCGTCGGACAGCTCGGTCGCGTAGCCGATCACGCCGCCCAGCCCGTCGCCCGCGGCCCCCATCCCCAGCGAGAGGTCGAACTTGGTCGTGCCGCTCCCCGCCGGGAGGGGGGAGACGTCGAGCCCGGGGAGGCGCAGCGGCTCCACCGGGGCGTTCTGCAGGGCGAAGAAGACCTGGAACACCGGGTGGTGGCTCAGGCTCCGCTCCGGCTGCAGCTCCTCCACCAGCCGCTCGAAGGGGAGGTCCTGGTGCGCGTACGCCCCCAGCGTCGTCTCGCGGACGCGCCCCAGCAGCTCGCGGAAGGTGGGGTCGCCTCCCAGGTCGGTCCGCAGCGCCAGGGTGTTGACGAACATCCCCACCACTTCCTCGGCGGCCTCGTGCGTCCGCCCGGCGATGGGGGTGCCGACGACCACGTCGTCCTCTCCCGCGTACTTCGCCAGCAGGAGCTGCCAGGCGGCGAGCAGCGTCATGAAGAGCGTCGCGCCCTCGCGGCGGGCGAGCGCCTCCAGGCCGCGGGACACGTCGGCGGGGACGGTGAAGGCGTGCTCCGCGCCCGCCGTCGGCTGGGCGGCCGGGCGCGGGCGGTCCCAGGGGAGGGCCAGGACGGGCGGGGCGCCGGCCAGCCGCTCGCGCCAGTACGCCGCCTGCCGCTCCAGCACGCCGCCCGCCAGCCAGCCGCGCTGCCAGGCCGCGAAGTCGGCGTACTCCACGCGCGGCGCGGGGAGGGCGGCAGCCCGTCCCTCCGCCGCCGCGGCGTAGAGCGCGCCCAGGTCGCGGAAGAGCACGCCCACGCTCCACCCGTCGCCCACGGCGTGGTGCAGCGAGACGAGGAGGTGGTGCTCGTCGTCCGCCAGCCGCAGCAGCGCGGCGCGGAAGAGAGGCCCGCGCGCGAGGTCGAAGGGGCGCCGGGCCTCCGCCGCGGCGAGGGCGCGCGCCCGCTCCCCGCGCTCGCCGTCCGGGAGGCCGGCGAGGTCCGTCACCGGCAGGGGGACGGGCGAGGCGGGGAGGACGCGCTGCACCGGCCGGCCCTCCACCTCCGGGAAGACGGTGCGGAGCGATGCGTGCCGCTCCGCCAGGCCGTCGAACGCCGCCCGCAGCGCGCCCGGGTCCGGCCGCCCGCGCAGGCGGAGGAAGAAGGACATGTTGTAGGCGCCGCTCCCCGGGTCCATCCGGTGCAGCACCCAGAGCCGCTCCTGCGCGAAGGAGAGCGGGGCGTCCTCCCCCTCCCGCGCGACCCGCTCCAGCGGCGGCCGCTCGATCCCCTGCCCCGCGCGCAGCGCCGCGTCCACGCGCTCCGCCTGCGCGGCCAGGGTGGACGCCTCGAACACCGCGCGAACCGGCAGCTCCACGCCGAAGACCCGGCGCACCCGCGAGGCGAGCCGCGTCGCCAGGAGCGAGTGGCCGCCCAGCTCGAAGAACCCGTCGCGCGGGCCCACCCGCTCCACTCCCAGCAGCTCCGTCCAGATCCCCGCCAGCACCTCCTCCGTGGGCGTGCGCGGCCCCGCCGGGCCGCCCTCGCCGCCCCCGGGCGCGGGGAGCGCCCGGCGGTCGACCTTCCCGGTGGGGGTGAGCGGGAAGGCGTCCAGCACCACCACGGCGGAGGGGACCAGGTGCCCGGGGAGCCGCTCCCGCAGCGCCTCGCGCACCCCGGCCGGGGCTATGGCGGCGCCCGCCTCCGCGACCACGTAGCCGACCAGCCGGCGGTCGCCGGGGACGTCCTCCCGGGCCACGACGCACGCCTCGCGCACGCCGGGGACGGCCGCGAGGGCGGCCTCCACCTCGCCGGGCTCGACGCGGAAGCCGCGCACCTTCACCTGCGCGTCGGTCCGCCCCAGGAACTCCAGGGCGCCGTCGCCGCGGCGGCGGACCCGGTCGCCGGTGCGGTACGCCCGCGCGCCGGGGACCCCCGCGAAGGGGTCGGGGACGAAGCGCTCCGCCGTCAGCTCGGGCCGGCCCAGGTAGCCGCGCGCCACCCCCGCCCCGCCGACCCGCAGCTCCCCGGCCACCCCCGGCGGCAGCGGCTCCCCGTGGGCGTCGCACACGTACAGCCGGACGTTGGGGAGCGGCGCCCCCAGCATCGCGCCCGGGGCGCCCTCCGCCCCGACGGGGTGCGCGGCGGCCAGCACGGTGGCCTCGGTGGGCCCGTAGAGGACCCTGACCTCCGCGGCCGGGAACGCCTCGCGCATCTCCCGGAGCAGCTCGGGCGGGACCGCGTCGCCGCCGACGAAGGCGTGGCGGATCTCCGGGAGCGTCCCCCGCCCGGCGCGCACCGCCGCCACCAGCTGCCGCATCAGCGCGGGGACGGCGTGCACCGCCGTGGCCCCCTCCAGCTCCCGCGCCAGCGCCTCCACGTCCACCACCCGCTCCCGCGGGACCATGCGCACCGTGGCGCCGCACGCCAGCGGCAGCAGCGCCTCGAACGCCCAGATGTCGAACGCGAACGAGGCCAGCGACGGCATCACGTCCCCCGGCCCGATCGCCAGCTCGTCGCGTAGCCCCGAGAGCAGCCCCGAGAGCCCGCCGTGGGTCACCTCCACGCCCCTGGGGGTGCCGGTGGAGCCGGAGGTGTAGATCACGTAGGCGAGGGCGTCCGGCGAGGCCGCGCCCGGACCGGGTGATGGGCCGCCCTCCCCGTCCACCGTGCCGCCCTCCACCAGCACGACCTCGGCGCGGTGCGGCGGGAGGGTGTCCGCGAGGCCGCGGCGGGTCACCAGCAGGGAGATCCCCGCGTCGGAGAGGACGAAGCGCAGGCGCTCGGGCGGGTAGTCGGGGTCGAGGGGGACGTAGGCCGCGCCGGCGCGCAGGATGCCGAGCACCCCCAGCAGCATCTCCGTGGAGCGGTCCACGCACAGCCCCACCCGCGACTCGGGCCCCGCGCCCCGGCCGTGCAGCCGCTCCGCCAGCTCCCGCGAGCGCCGGTCCAGCTCGCGGTAGGTGAGCGCGTCGTCGCCGCAGGAGACGGCGACCGCGTCAGGGGTGCGGGCGGCCTGCTCGGAGAACAGCTCGTGGGCGGCGGCCCGGGGGTACGGGCGCGCGGTGTCGTTCCACGCCTCCACCTCGCGGCGCCGCTCGTCCGCGGTCATCAGCGGCAGGCGCGAGAGGCGGGCGTCGGGGTCGGCGGCTGCGGCCCGGAGCAGCACGCCGAAGTGGCCGGCCATGCGCTCCACAGTCGCCGCGTCGAAGAGGCCGGCGTCGTACGCCCAGCCGCCGTGCAGGCCGTCCGCGTGCTCCACCAGCGCCAGCTCCAGGTCGAACTTCGCCTCGCCGCCCGCCGACTCCAGCAGCGTCTGCTCCAGCCCGGGGAGCTTCGGGGGCCGGCCCGGCGCGCTCTGCAGGGTGAACATCGCCTGGAAGACGGGCGTGTGGGTCAGGCTGCGCTCCACGCCCAGCTCCTCCACCAGCCGCTCGAAGGGGAGGTCCTGGTGCTGGTACGCCCCCAGCGTCGCCTCGCGCACGCGCCGCAGGAGTCCGCGGAAGGTGGGATCGCCCGAGAGGTCCGTCCGGATCGCCAGGGTGTTCACGAAGAAGCCGATCAGCCCCTCCAGCTCCGGCCGCGTCCGCCCGGCGATGGGCGTGCCGACCGTCACGTCGTCCTCTCCCGCGTACTTCGCCAGCAGGAGCTGCCAGGCCGCCAGCACCGTCATGAAGAGGGTGGCGCCCTCGGCGCGTCCCAGCTCGCGCAGGCGGCCGGTGAGCTCCGCGTCGGCCGACCAGCGCAGCCGCGCACCGGGGCGGCTCGCGCGCGCGGCGGGGCGCGGACGGTCCGTCGGCAGGGCCAGCAGCGGCTGCGCGCCCGCCAGCGCCTCGCGCCAGTAGGCGACCTGCGCCTCCAGCGCCTCCCCCGCGAGGTGCTTCCGCTGCCAGACGGCGAAGTCGGCGTACTGCACGGGCAGGTCGGGGAGCGGAGACGGCTCGCCCCGGGAGTAGGCGTCGTAGAGCGTCCACAGTTCGCCGTGGAAGACGCCCGCGCTCCACCCGTCGGTGACCACGTGGTGCATGGAGACGAGCAGCACGTGCTCCTCGGGCGCCAGGCGCAGGAGGACGACGCGCGCCAGCGGCCCGCGCCCCAGGTCGAAGGGGCGCCCCGCCTCCTCGGCGTGCAGCTCCGCCGCCCGCCCCCGGCGCTCCCCCGGCTCCAGCCCGGACAGGTCCTCCACCCGCAGGGGGAGGTCCCCGGCCGGGGCCACCACCTGCACCGGCTCGCCGTCCAGAACCGAGAAGTGCGTCCGCAGCGAGCCGTGGCGGCGCGCCACCTCGGCCAGGGCGCGCCGCAGCACGTCGACTTCGAGCGGGCCCTCCAGCCGCGTGGCCGAGGTCAGGTTGTACGCGGCGGAGCCGGGCTCCAGGCGGTCCAGGAACCAGAGCCGCTGCTGCGCGAAGGAAGCCGGGTACGAGCGCGACTCCCCCGCGCGCCTGCGCAGGATCTCCGCGAGCCGCCGCCGCTTCTCCTCGGAGGAGACCGCCTCCGCCACGCCCGTAGTCTCGCTCATTCCGCCGTCGTTCTCAGTCGGAAGACAGGTCCGCCAGGAGACGCTCGATCTCCGCGTCCGAAAGGTCGTCGATCCGGTCCAGGAGCTGGTCCTCGATGGCCGCCGCCGCCGCGCCGATCCCCTCCGCCGCGGGCGCCGGGCCCTCCGCCGGACCGGGGAGGAGGGCGGCCAGCGCGGCGACGGTCGGGTGCTCGAAGACCGCCCGCAGCGGCAGCGCCGCCCCCAGCGCCTGCCGCACCCGCGAGACCACCTGCGTCGCCAGCAGGCTGTGCCCCCCCAGCTCG
>DATABU010000519.1:0-23518 GCA_036259415.1 Longimicrobiaceae bacterium | reverse complement strand
GCCTTCGGCCTGCCGGTGCTCTTCGGCCCGCGGCACGCCAACGCGCGCGAGGCCGGCGAGCTGGTGGAGGCGGGCGCCGCGTGGTCGGCCGCGGACGGCGGGGAGCTGGCCGCGAGGCTGCTGGAGCTGCTCTCGGACGGGGATGCCCGGCGCGCCGCGGGGGAGCGGGGGCGGGCGTACGTGGAGGCGGGGCTCGGCGCGGCCGAGCGGGGGGCTCGCGTGGTGGAGGAGCTGCTGGGCTGACGGCCGCGGGCGGCGGCGTGCCGCCTCAGCGGAGGCGGGTCGTCACGACGATGGCGCCCTGGGCGTGGCCGGTGCCGAACCGGATGGTGGCGCTGGGGCCGTCCAGGTACTCGACGGTCGCGACCGAGGCCGCCGGCACCCTCCGCAGCTCCTCGGTCCCTCCCATCCGCGTCCCGTCCACGTAGACGGCGATCTCCGACTGTCCCAGCCCCGCGGGGGCCTGCACCCCGCCGCCGGTCCGGGCTGCCTGGTCCACGCCCACGGACTGCCGGGTCACCAGCCGCTCCTGCTCGCCGTTGGTCACCAGCCCGGTGGAGGTCACCACCCCGTCCCTCCCCCGCGTCCCCAGCGAGGTCGCCTGCAGACCGCGCGTGCGCAGCCACTCCGGGCGAAGGCGCTCGACCGCGTCGTACGCGGTCCGCGCCGGCGTGGCCCCGATCTCCTGCGCGTCCAGGCGGAGCCGGGTGTCGCCGGCCCCCCGCGTCCCGGAACCGGCGGTGACCCGCACCGGGTCCAGCGGGACCGGGCGTCCGTCCGCGCCCAGTCGGACCGCGTCGCCCGCGCGCAGGTCGTGCACGGCCAGGGGGCCGGCGGCCAGCCGGACCTCGGCGCGGGCGGCGGCGAGCCCCGCAGAGCGCACCTCGGCGGTCACCTTCGCCCCGCCGGGGACCCCGCACGCCCGGTACACCCCCTGCGCGTCGCTCACCACCTCGGCGCGCCCGCCTCGCTCCCAGGAGAGCACCACGCGGGCGTCGCGGACCGGCTCCCCCGCGGCGTCGCGCACCGCCCCCACCAGCGCGGAGCGCGCTTCGCCGAGCCCCGGGCAGAGCTCCGCCGCCAGGCGGGGCGCGGGGGACACGGCCAGGTCCACCGCCGCGCCGCCCTGGCGGAGGACGACCGTGCGAACGGCCGGCGCCACGCCCAGCGAGGCCAGCGACGGGTGCGAGAAGGAGACCGAGTACTCCCCCTCCGGGACGTCCTCGATGCGGAACCGGCCCTCCGCGTCCGTGGTCGCCCTGTGGACGGTCCCGGAGAGAAACACCGACGCGCCCGCGAGCGGCGCGGCGCGCAGGCTGTCGTACACGGTCCCGGAGAGCGCCAGCCGCGCCGGCGCGGGTGCACGGGCCGCCACGATGCTCACCTCGCCGCCCGTCTCCTGGATCCTGGCCAGCCGCTCCCGGGTGTGGGGTGCCCCCGCGGTGGAGCCGGTCACCTCCCTCATCCGGGCCATCTCGCGGACCACCTTGGGCATGCGGATGGACCAGCGGCTCACGAACCAGGCGCCGTTGGGGAGCCGCTCGAACTCCACGCGACCGCCGAGGTCGCCGTCCGGCGTCCCGCGGGGGAGGCCGACGTAGCCGTACTCCAGCCAGCGCAGCTCGGCCGTCCTGCGGTCCAGCCAGAACACCCCCCGCACGTCCGGGACGTCGCGCCCCCGGACCGGCTCGAACGCCAGCCCCACGAGACCCTCCGCTCCGTCGCCGGCCACCCGGAAGCAGTGGTCGTCCAGGAAGGTGTCCGACAGGAGGACGTGCGCGTCCGGGGCGTAGTACATGACCCCGTCGGAGACGGCCTGCACGTAGCCGTGGCGGGAGAGCGAATCTGCGGGGATGCTCGCGAAGGGATGGGTCGTCACAACCTGGCTGGTCCTGCGGCTCTCGCTGACCACCCGGAGCGAGCCCGGCTCCAGCTCGCGATCGAAGCGCGCGACGTCGTAGGTGAACTGCCGGGCGTCGCGCGCCCAGGCGGCCGCGTTCAGCGCCTTGCGCGCCTCCTCCCAGAGGGCAGCGGTGGCCAGGCCGACCTCCGGACGCACCCGGCAGCCGCGCGCCGAGGGGGCGCGCACGGTGATGCCGTCCAGCACCACCTGCCGCGAGGGGGCCGCCAGGCGGTGCTCCAGCGTCTCGCCCGCGCGGAGGGCGAGTACGGGGGAGACCGCGCTCTCGTGTCCCACGCGCTCCGCCCGCAGGGTGTACGATCCGGGAGCCGGGGCGGCGAGCAGGAAGCGCCCGTCCGGGCCGGTGAGCGCCCCCGCCCGGCGGTTGCCGGCCTCGTCCATGAGCAGCACCAGGGCACGCGCGACGGGCGTCCCGCCGACCTCGTCCACCACCGAGCCTCGGACGGCCTGCCCGGCCAGCGGCGGCGCGAGGCAGAGGAGCAGCAGGAGCGCGATGCGGAGCATGGGCGTGTCTCCAGTCGAGGGCGGCGGCGACCGCGGCGCATCCTCACTGCTACTGCGCGCACGTCACCGGGTCAAGGATTCCGGTCCCCACCCGGCCCGCGGGCCCTCAGCCGTCCGAGACCTCGCCCCGCTCGCCCTCCGCCTGCGACGGCCTGTCGTCCTGCCCGCTGGTCCGGCGCTCCTCCTCCGCGGGGACCGGCCGCTCCGGCGCCGGCGCATCCTGCTCGTCCGCCGGGCGGGGGCTCTTCCCCTGCTCGCGCTCGCCTCGCTCCACGTTGCTCGCTCCGTTCGGGTTGGACAGACGGTAGACGGTCAGGCGTCCGGGGCGGCACGCCCCGCGTCCGCGGCCGGGTTCACCTCGGTCACGTCCGAGCCTCCCGCGCCCGGGGGCGGCGTCTCCACCACCCGCTCCTCCAGCGGCTCGTGCTTCCGCGGCGGCAGCCCCATGATCCTGCGCAGCTCCCCCTCGTCCACCACCTCCACCTCCAGGAGCCGCTTCGCCAGCACCTCGAGCACCTCGCGGTCGGCGACCAGGATCTCCCGCACCCGAGCGTACGTCCCCTCCACGATCCCCTGGATCTCCCGGTCGATCAGGCGCGCCGTGTCCTCCGAGTAGTGCCCGCCGCCGCCGTCCGCCTCCAGCCCCTGGAGGAACTGCGCCCGTCTCGGCCCGGCGTAGTTGATGGGCCCCAGCTCCCGCGACATCCCGTACTCCGTCACCATCCGGCGCGCCAGGTCGGTGACCCGCTCCAGGTCGTTCCCCGCACCTGTGGAGATCTCGTCGAAGACGATCTCCTCCGCCACCCGTCCGCCCAGCAGCACGGCGACGCGGTCCATCAGCTCCTGCTTCGTGAGCAGGTAGCGGTCCTCCGTGGGGAGCTGCTGCGTGTAGCCCAGCGCCGCCACCCCGCGGGGGATGATGGAGATCTTGTGCACCGGGTCCGCGGTGGGGACCCGCTCCGCGACGATGGCGTGCCCCGCCTCGTGGTACGCCACGATGGTACGCTCCCGGTCGTTGATCAGGCGGTTCTTCTTCTCCAGCCCCGCCACGATCCGGTCCACCGCGTCGTCCACCTCGCGCATGCTCACCGAGGCGCGGTCGCGGCGCGCGGCCAGGAGCGCCGCCTCGTTGAGCAGGTTCTGGAGGTCCGCCCCCACGAACCCGGGCGTGCGGCGGGCGATGCGCTCCAGGTTCACGTCCGGACCCAGCTTGATGTCCCGGGAGTGGATCCGGAGGATGGCGAGGCGGCCGTTCACGTCGGGGCGGTCCACCACCACCTGGCGGTCGAAGCGGCCGGGGCGCAGCAGCGCCGGGTCCAGGATCTCCGGCCGGTTGGTGGCGGCCATGATGATGACGCCCAGGTGCGGGTCGAAGCCGTCCATCTCCACCAGGAGCTGGTTCAGCGTCTGCTCGCGCTCGTCGTTCCCCCCCATGATCCCGCCCTGCGACCGCGCCTTCCCCAGGGCGTCCAGTTCGTCGATGAAGATGATGCAGGGCGCCTGCGCCTTGGCCTGCGCGAACAGGTCGCGCACCCGCGCCGCGCCCACGCCCACGAACATCTCCACGAACTCGGCGCCGGAGATGGAGAAGAAGGTGACCCCCGCCTCGCCGGCCACGGCGCGGGCCAGGAGCGTCTTCCCGGTTCCCGGGGGGCCCACCAGGAGCACTCCCTTCGGGATCTTGGCGCCCAGGTTGGCGAACTTCTCCGGGGTGCGCAGGAACTCCACCACCTCCACCAGCTCCTGCTTGGCCTCGTCCACCCCGGCCACGTCGCCGAAGGTGACGCCCGTCCCCTCCTCGCCCACGATGCGGGCGCGGCTCTTCCCCACCGTGAGCACCCCCTGCGTGGGGTTCATCCGGCGGAGGATCCAGAACCAGAAGAGGAGGATCAGCGCGAAGGGGATGACCCAGCCCAGGATCCCCTGGAGCCAGTTGGGCGGCACCCCGAGCGTCTTGACGTTGCGGGCCTCCAGCAGCGGGAACAGCGAGTCGTCGTCGATCCCGGTGCGCACCACGGTCCAGGTCCGCACCTCGCCCGCCTCGCGGATGGAGTCCACGGGCACCGCGCGGATGACGTCCTCGCCCAGGTGCGCCTCCTTCACCTGGCCGGCCCGCACCTTCTCCTTGAACTCGCTGTAGGAGATCCGCTCCGAGCCCTGGTTGGAGAGCAGGACGTTGATGGCGACGAGCGCCACGAAGGCGAACACCAGGTAGCCCACGGAGAACCGGGTCTTCCGGTCGTCCAGGGGGCCGCCGGGGCCGCGACCGTTGCGCCGGTCGGGGTTCTTGCGGCGGTCGTTGGGGAACTTCGTTCCATCTGCCATGACCGGCCGCGGGCGCAAGACTCGGACCAGGGCCCACCCCCTGTCGCGGCGGGCCCGATCCATGCAGCGCAGCCCGATCCCGCCGCGCGCACGGGCATGGGACCTCGTACGTCCGTGCGGCCGCGGATCTTCCCGCCCCTCCACACCGCCGGGCGGCCCCGGCGGCCCACCCCTTCCCGGGAGGGCGTATGTCGCGTCGCAGTCGTCTCGTGGCGGGCCTCGTGACCGCGTTGAGCGCGTCCGCGTGTCTGCCGTCAGCCTCCCCGGCGGGAGCCGGCCAGGCGGGCCGTGCGCCACACCGGGCCACGGGTGGTGCCGGGACGGTGATCCTGGGGAGCGACCTGTGGGCGCGCGGCGGCAGCCTGCTGGACGCGCTCGCCGGACGCGTGTCCAGCATCCGGGTCAGCCGCCGCTCCGGCGGGGGGTGCCCTTCCGTCATGATGCGGGGGCAGAGGACGGTGATCGGGAACCCCAGCGCACAGGTGTACGTGGACGGCACCCCCATGCTCGACACCTGCATCCTGAACCAGATCCGGGTGCTGGACGTGGCGCGGGTCGAGGTCTACGGCGGCGGCGTGTCCGGGGGCACCGGGCACCGGGCCGGCCCGAACGGCACGATCCTGGTGTTCCTCACCGGGTCCGAAGCGGCGCGCTGAGCCGGGCCGCCGGAAGCGAATGCCCCGTGCGGCCGGCTGGCCCACGGGGCATTGCGCGTCGGACGCCGGCGCTCCGGTCAGGTCTGCACCGGCGGGCCCCCGCCGTCACCGTCGCCCCCCCCGGTCCCCAGACCGATCACCCGCTCGGCCAGCGTCATCACCAGCACCACCACGCCGGCGAGCAGGGCCGACCGCGCAACGGAGACCCGCTGGGTCTCGATCCTGGCGACGTTGCTCCGCGGAATGGTCAGCGTCTCGCCCCTGCCGACGAACTCGTAGCCCGAGCGGGCGCGGAGCTCGACCGCAGAGAGCACCACCTCCTCCTCGTCCATCCGCACCATCTCACCCTCGGCGGTGACGACCTCGTTCGCGGTGAACTCCGTCAGCCGGAAGTCCGCGGGGGAGACCAGCGTCACGCGGACGCGGCTCGCCCTGCGGGGCGCGTCCCCGGCGGGAGCGTAGCTGAGGCACCCGCCGAGCAGCATGGAGAGCAGCAGGACGAGTGCGGTCGATCGATTCATGGCTTCTGACATCGTGAGCCCCGACGGATGCGTTCGGTTCGAGAAGGGACGGACGCGCGAGGGACGCCCAGCCGGACCCGGGCGTCGGCCTGCGCGCGGCCTGGAAAGCGAGCGACGCCCGCCCCGATGCTCCGGGGCGGGCGCCGCGTGCGAAGTCGAGCCCGACCCCTCCGCGTTACGCCGGCCTGGCGCACGCCTGCGGGTCGTTGTCGTTCCGCGCCGGCTGGTTGGTCGGAAGCGGGATGTTCGGGTTCGCGGCCCGCTCCGTGTCCGAGTAGAGGATACGGCCGATCACCGCCTGCGCCGTCCCCACCGGCCGGATCTCCGGGAAGCAGTTGCGCTTGTAGTCGTTGTACGCCTCGACGTTCTGGAAGAGCGCGATGTACTTCTCCGTCAGGATCTCCCGGCGCAGCCCCTCCCCGGCGAGCCCGCTCACCGCGGCGAGGCCCTCCGACGTGCGCGCGTTGTTCAGGTTCACGAGCGCCGCGCCCTCGTTCCCCAGCCGGTAGTTGGCCTCCGCCATGATCAGCTGGTTCTCGGCGTAGGTGATCATCGGCTGCCGGAAGTCCCGCGCGCCGCGCTGCTCGCTCAGGAGCGAAGCGGCGGTGTTCGTCGCCGGCGCCGCGCCGACGATCTCACCCGACGCGATCGGCCTGAAGTACTCCTCCAGCCGCGGGTCGTTGCGCGACTTCATCAGGTCCACCAGGTACTTGCCCGCGGCGATCTGGTCCTGGCGGCGGACGAACATGAACTGCCACCAGATGTTCTCGCCGCCCGCCGTGGTGCTGTGGAAGCTGGTGAAGTCGTTCGCCGGGGAGGAGATCCCGTTCTGCGCCGCGGCGAGCGCCTTCTGCACGCAGTCGCCCCCGCACGCCTTGGTGGCCTCCGCCTGCACGTTCTTGCCGTTGTGCGTGCCGGCGAAGTTCTGCGCCTCCACCCAGTGCATGTAGAAGCGCGCCTTCAGGGTGTGGGCCGTCTGCAGCCACTTCTGACGGTCGCCGCGGTACACCAGGTCCACGGGGCCGGGCCCGGCTCCCGCGCCGCTCTGCAGGTCGGCGATGGCGGCGTCGAGGACCGCCTGCACCTGCCGGTATACCTCGGCCTGGTCGTCCAGGTCGGGGGTGGGGATCTCGTCGGGCTGGAGGGCCTCCGAGTAGGGGAGGGCGCCCCACAGGCTCGCCGACTCGCCCATCAGGTACGCCTCCCAGACCCGCAGGACGCCGGAGTACGTGCGGTCTCCCGCGGCGTCGGTGCGGGCCACCGCCTCGCGGATGTCGATCAGCCCGCCGCCGGTGTAGATGTTGTTGTACCAGGCGGCGAGGTCCTGCTCCGAGAGGGCGTACTGGTCACGGCCGGAGTACTGGTTGCCGATCCCGGCCATCTGCTGCGTCCACAGCGCGGCGTGCCGGGACAGGTCGCCCGTGTGCTGGACGAACTGCGCGAGCTGGATCCCCTGGTACAGCTGGGCCGTTCCCACTTCCAGCGGTGCATTGGGGTTGTCGCTGATGCCGGCGCCCGTGAGGTAGTCGTCGCACCCGGCCAGCGTGCCGGTCAGCGCCACCACCGCGAGCGCTGATTTGGTCCACTTGTGCATGCGTGGGCGCTCCGTTAGCGGTTCAGGTTGACGCTCAGGATGAACTGGCGCGTCTGCGGGTTGTTGTAGTAGTCGACACCCTGCTGGTTGGTGCCGCCGCCCAGGTTGGTCTCCGGGTCGAAGCCCGTGTAGTCCGCCCAGGTCTTGAGGTTGCGGCCGGCGAGCCGGAGGTCGACCCCCGACATGCCGAAGCGGCGGGAGACGCTCATCGGGAGCGAGTAGCTCACGGCGATCTCGCGGAGCTTGACGTAGCCGGCGTCCTCGATGAACTGCGAGCTGGGCCCGTTGAAGTTGTTCCCCAGCCCGTTGAACCACCAGTTCTGGCCGATCGGCACCGAGCGGCCCGCGCCGGGGCCGACGACCGCCTGGCCGCCGAAGATGGTCTGGCCGAAGACCTTCTCGTTGCCGGTGCAGACCAGGGGCGTCCCGGTGCAGTTCGCGCGGACCTCGGTGTCCCTGTGCGTGCCGTACGAGTAGAGCGCGCCGGCCGTGCCGTTCCAGATCTCGCCGCCACGACGGATGTCCAGCAGGCCGGAGATCTGCAGGCTGGAGAAGAGGGTGATGCTGCTGCGGAGCCCCGCCGTCCAGTCCGCCTCGGGCACCGCGATCACGCGGAGCGTCGGGTCGAGGATCGGGAAGCCGTTGGCGGCGATGTACAGCGCGCCCTCCGGCTGGCCCTGGCATGCAGCCGCGATGTCGTTGCCGCCGAGGGTGGTGAGACCGCGCCCGCAGCGGGCGAAGTCGGTCCCGCGGAGCACGCCGACCGGGTAGCCCACGACGGCCGCACCCGAGGCGCTGGTGAACCCGCCGGCGAGCCCGATGAACTCAGTGGCCGAGTCGCCGAGCGTCAGCACCTCGTTGTCGTTCTTGGCCCAGTTGCCGCCGATCTCCCAGCTGAAGTTGCGCCGCTCGACGGGACGGAGGTCCAGGTTCACCTCCCAGCCCTTGTTGCTGATCTCGGCGGAGTTGCGGAGCTGCTGGAAGTAGCCGGTGGAGCGGGCCAGCGGCACCTGGAGGATGGCGTCCTCGGTCTGCGCGTCGTAGTAGGTCACCCCGAGGCTGGCCCGGTTGTCCATGAACGCCAGGTCGAGCCCCGCCTCGAGCTCGGTGGTGCGCTCCGGGCCCAGGTCGGGCTGCGGGCGCGCCGCGCCCCGGTACGCCCCGCCCTGCCCGCCGGTGGTCGGGCGGATGAACGTGCCCCACCCCGCGTCGGCGATGTCGGCGAACGTGTAGCCGCCGATCGTGCCGTACACCGGCGGCTCGTTCCCGGCCTGCCCCCACGCCGCGCGCACCTTGGCGCTGGAGAGGACCGGCATGCGCTCCTCGAGGCCGAGCGTCTCCGAGAGGGTCCACGCGACGCTGGCCTTGGGGTACCAGTGCCGGCGCTGGCTCTCGCCGAAGGTGGAGAACCCGTCGTTGCGGAGGGCCGCGGTCAGGAAGAGCTGGTCGAACAGGTTCGTCTGGAGCTGGCCGAAGAACGACTCGCTCCGGATCTTGTACTCGTAGTTGTCAGGCGTGCGGTCCACCGTGTTGTCGAGCTGGTAGACCCCGGGGGCGATGAAGGTCGCGCCCTCGACGAAGGTGCGGCGGAAGTCGCGCGCGTTCCGGTTCCAGCCCACGGTCAGCGACCCGCCCAGGGCTGCGCTCAGGTCGTGCGTGAAGGTGGCGCTCGCGTCCTGGTTGAGCTGCTGGAAGGTGATCGTGGCGTCCCCCAGCCAGCCGTTCGCCTGCACGGCGTTCCCCGTGGGGAAGACCTCCAGGCGCTCGTCGGTCGAGTAGTCGTTGCCCAGGGTGTAGTTCAGCTTGAGCCAGTCGGCCGGGGAGTAGTCCAGCGCTACGTTGCCGAACGCGCGGGCGACCTCGCTGGTGCTGGTGTTCTCGTTGATCACCCAGAACGGATTGTCGAACGTGCCGACGTCGTTCAGGGTGGTGGGGTTCGGCTTGGTGTAGAAGCGCTGGTACCCCTCCTTGGTGAGGTAGCAGCGATCCCCGTTCTCGTTGGAGCAGTTGTTGAAGCTGGGCGGCGTGCGCAGCCCGCCCAGCAGGAGGCCGGACACGTTGGACCCGGTCTGGATGTAGCCCGCGTCGGACTGCGAGTACGCGAAGTTACCCGAGATCGTCAGCTGGCTGCCCAGCATGTGCGAGGCGCGCAGGCGGGCCGTGTTGCGGTCGAAGAAGTCGTTCTCGCCCACGACGATGCCGTCGTGGTCGAAGCGGCCCAGCGAGAGGAAGTAGGTGGTCCGGTCGGTGCCGCCCGAGACGGTGAGGTTGGTCTCGAGGATGCGGCCGCTCTCGAACAGCTCGCCGAAGTGGTCGTACGCCTGCCCCGTGATGGGAGCTCCCCAGCTGCGCAGGTTGTTCGACGTGACGCCGTTGGTGCCGGCGGCGAAGGTGCGCTGCAGGGGGTACTCGCTGATGACCTCGTCGGTGGTGACCGTCTGCGTGAGCGAGACCTTGGTCTCCCCCGCCCGGCCCCGCTTGGTGGTGATGAGGATCACGCCCTGCGCGGCGCGCGCGCCGTAGATCGCCGCGGCTGCGGCGCCCTTGAGAATTTCGACACTCTCGATGTCGTTCGGATTGATGTCCGCGATCCGGTTCGAGGCGATGGTGCCGGAGAGCGTCACCGGGTTCGCCGAGGTGCCGCCGACCGAGCGGACGCTGGCCGGGAGCACGTTCTCCTGGGTGTTGACGGGAACCCCGTCCACCACGAAGAGCGGCCCCACCCCCATGTTCTGCAGGGTGTTCACCCCGCGGATGCGGATGGCCGTCGGCGCGCCGGGCTCGCCGGACGCGGTGAGCACCTGGACGCCCGCGGCCTTGCCGGCGAGCGCCGAGACGACGTTCGTGGCCTGCACCTGCGTCAGGTTCTCCCCCGAGACCGACGCGATGGAGGTCCCCAGCCGCTCGCGCGTCGTGGTGATCCCCAGGCCGGTGACGACGAGGCCCTCGAGCTGCAGCGGGTCCGCCGCGAGCTCGAAGTTCTGCGTCAGGCTGGCGCCGGGGCTCAGCGTGACGGTCCGGGACTGCTGCTGGAGCCCCACCTGCGAGGCGACCACCTGCACCTGCTGCCCGGCGCGGATCCGCGAGGCCGGCACGGTCAGGCGGTAGCTGCCGTCCTCACCGGTGACGGCGCCCACGTTGAGCGAGGGGATCCGCACGTTCGCGGATGCGACCGGGGCGCCGGCATCCCGCGTCACCCTCCCGGAAACCGTCGCCGGCTCCTGCGCCGGCGAGGCGGCCGGCGAGAGGGCCACGGCGAGGCAGGTCGCCAGTAGCCAACGAATAGTTCTCATGCCCGTTCTCCTTGGTTGCCGGGGTTCGTGGAACCCGACAGCTGAAGTCCGCGGCGGCGCGGAAGGCGCGCACCGCAAGGCCGGGGAGGCCCACCCCACGGAACGGCGGGCGGACAGCCCCTAACGACGAGGTGTCTGCGCGGGAAGCGTCCTCCTTTGCGGTTCGAGGTCAAGGACATGGGCGAGGGCGCCCGCCATCTCACCAGCCGCTACCAGCCGCACCAGCAGAAGCCGAAAACCCCGACGAGCCGAACAGGGGACGAAAACCGAAAAGGAAAAGAACGATTCCGAAGAGCCGCCCCGAACGAAGGAAAGGAGTTCGAGGGGATAACGGAGCGGCGTACCGGATTCTTCGTGAAACCGTGCCCGGCGGGATGCCGGGGTATGACATTCCTGCGCCGGTCGGGGGGAACGCTCCCCTTCCGAGGCGAGGCCGGCGCGCGGGCGTCCAAACGAAAGCCGACATCACCTGGTGCGCGGGCCCGCGCGCATGGTATGTACATATTCGTCGGCGGGCGGGGGCCTGTCAAGGGCGCGCCGACACCATCTGCAGGGCCCGCAGGAGGGCGCGCGCCTTGTTCAGAGTCTCCTCGTACTCGGCGGCGGGGACGGAGTCCGCCACCACCCCCGCGCCCGCCTGGACGTGCGCCTCGCCGCCCCGGACCACCACGGTGCGGATGGCGATCGCCGTGTCCATGGTGCGGCCGCCATGCGCGAAGTAGCCCACGGCACCGGCGTAGGGGCCGCGCCGGGCGGGCTCCAGCTCGTCGATGATCTCCATGGCGCGCACCTTGGGGGCGCCGGAGACCGTGCCCGCCGGGAACGAGGCGCGGAGCACGTCCACCGCCGAGAGACCGTCGCGCAGCTCGCCCTCCACGGTGGACACCAGGTGCAGCACGTGCGAGTACTTCTCGATGGCCATGCGCTGCGGGACGCGGACCCCGCCGAAGCGGGCGACGCGCCCGACGTCGTTGCGCCCCAGGTCCAGTAGCATCAGGTGCTCGGCCGTCTCCTTGGGGTCGGCGAGGAGGTCCGCGGCGAGCGCCGCGTCCTCCTCGTCGCCGCTCCCGCGGCGCCGCGTCCCCGCGATGGGCCGCACGGTCACGACGCCCTCCTCCAGGCGCACCATCACCTCCGGCGACGAGCCCACCAGCTGGAAGCCGTCCAGGTCCAGGTAGAAGAGATAGGGAGAGGGGTTGAGGGTCCGCAGCGCCCGGTACAGGTCGAACGGGGGGATCTCCAGGGGGAGCGAGAGCCGCTGCGAGAGCACCACCTGGAAGGCGTCGCCGGCCCGGACGTACTCCTGCACGCGGCGTACGGCGTCCTCGAAACCCTCCCGCGTGAAGGTGCTGCGGAAGGGGGGGTCGCCCGGCGCGGGGGGCGCCACCTCCAGCGGCCGGGGGCCCTCCCCCTCCCGCACCCGCGCGATGGCGGCCTGGACCTCGGCCGCCGCGACCTCGTAGCGGCGGCGCAGCTCCGCCTCGTCCGCGTCCCCAGTCTCCACCCCGACCACCGCCCGCGCCCGCCCGTACAGGTTGTCCACCGCCAGCACCACGCCGGTGAGCATGAACAGCGCGTCCGGGAGGCCGAGCCCCTCCGCCGGGGGCCGGGGGAGCCGCTCCACGTGTCGGACCACGTCGTAGCCGAAGTACCCCACGGCGCCGCCCCAGAAGCGGGGGAGCCCCGGCACCTCCGCGGGGGCGTGGCGCCCCACCAGCCGGTCGAACTCCGCCAGGGGGTCCACGGAGCGCTCCCCCTCGGTCCACCCCTCCGCCGGGGTCCACCGGTCGATGCGGTCGCCCACCAGCCGCCAGGCCGCCCGGGGCTCGGTGCCCAGGAAGGTGTAGCGCGCCCAGCGCTCCCCGCCGACCACCGACTCCAGCAGGAAGCCGAAGGGGGGGCGGGCGAGCTTGTGGTAGGCGGAGACCGCCGTGTCGGCGTCGAAGAGGAACTCGCGCGAGACGGGCACGAGGGTCGCCTCGCGCGCGAGACGGAGGAACTCCGGGAGCGGCGGCTGGAGCTGCATCGGGGCGCGGGTGTTTCCGTGCGTGGGAGAGACGGGAAGGGGAATCTCCCGCGGCGTCCGACCCCTGTCAACGCCGCGGCAGGGCGCTTGCGCCCCCGCCGGGGATGCGCCATGATCCCGCAACCTCAGCAACGGAGAGCCATGAAGAAGCAGATCCTGTCCGGCGTCGTCCTGCTGGCCGCAGCCCTCGCCGCCCCCGGACCCGCGGCGGCGCAGGGGCGCCTGGCGGTCGAGCCTTCCGTGGGCTGGGGCTTCTTCGGCACGCTCCCGGACACGCGGGCGCGGCTGGAGGGCGGGTGGGCGTACGGGGCGAGGGCGGCGATCCGCCCGCTCGCGCGGTGGGGGGTCTACGGGCACGTGCAGCGCTCCCGCCCGCAGCTGCTGGGGCAGCTCCCCTTCACGGGGGTGGACTCGGGGGACCGCATCACCGTGGAGCACTGGAGCGCGGGGCTGGAGTACTCCTACCACCGCTGGGAGACGGGGGCGGAGGCCCTGCCGCTGGTGCTGCAGGCCGGAATCGGGAGGACGAGCTACGAGGGGGGACCCAGCGACGCGGCCGTCAGCCTGGGGGTCTCCGGCGGGGTGCCGTTCGCGCCGGGGGTGTCGCTCCGCTACGGCATCAACGACTACCTCTCCAACTACGACGGCGGCGCGGGGTGGGTGAACCAGGTCTTCGCGCGGATCGGCCTGGAGCTCTCGCTGTAGCGGGGGCTTCAGATCCAGCGCCGGTACCGGAAGAAGCCGAACAGCCCCCCCCCCAACAGCACCATGGCCCCGAGCGCCCAGGCGTAGCCGAAGCGCCAGTGCAGCTCGGGCATCCGGTCGAAGTTCATCCCGTACACGCCGGCGATCCACGCCATGGCCATCAGGATGATGGACCACGCCGCCATGATGCGCATGGTGTGGTTCAGGCGGTTGGACGCGGACGAGAGGTAGGCGTCCACCGCGGCGGCGAGCAGCTCGCGCTGCGCGTCGATCTCCTCGGTGATGCGCATGACGTGGTCGTGCACGTCCTGGAAGTAGGGGAGGAGCTCCGGCCGGAGGAAGGGCACGTCGCGCCGCAGCAGGCTGGTCATCAGGTCGCGCTCCGGCGCCACCACGCGCCGGAAGATGGTCAGCTCGCGGCGCAGCGAGAGCATCCCCTGCATGCCGTCGCCGCTGCCGCCGCTGTCCACCAGCATGGCCTCCTCCATCTCCTCCACGCGGTCGGAGAAGTGGTCCAGCACGGGGAAGTAGCCGTCCACCACGGCGTCCAGCAGCCCGTGCGCCAGGGCCCCGGTGTCCCGGAAACGGTCCGGCGACGTCCGCCACCGCGCCACCACCTCGCCCACCTCGCGGATCTTCTTGTCGTGCACGGTGACGACGAAGCGCTCGCCGAGAAAGAGGTGGATCTCGTTGAGCGCCATCCGCCCGCGCTCGGGGTTCACCCGCGCCGCGTACAGCACCAGGAAGAAGTACCCCGCGTACCGGTCCACCTTGGGCCGCTGCCGCCCGCGGATGCAGTCCTCCACCGCGAGCGGGTGGAAGCGCAGCGTGTCGCGCAGGAACGCGGCCTCGGCCTCGCCGGGGCTGACCACGTCGATCCACACGACCTGGTCTCCCTCCCCCGTCCCCCCCGGTCCGCAGCGCTCCCGGAAGAGCCGTACGGCCTCGTCCAGCGGCGCGCCGTGGACGCCGCTGGGGCCGGCGGCCCAGGCGTGGACCTCCGCCTGCAGCTCGCGCGGGTCGACGTGCAGGCAGGCGGCGGGGTCCAGCTCACGGTTGGCGGCCACGTCCACGCCTCCGTTCGTAGGAGGGGATGGTGTCGGTTACCAGGGCGGCCGCGGCCACGAAGAGCCCGAAGGCGAGGTGGGGGAGCCAGACCCGCTCGTCGAAGCCCAGCACCCAGGGCGAGGCGGCGAGCACGATGCCCCCGATGGCGTCCAGCCAGAGGTGCACGGTCATCTGCAGCCGCCGCACCGCGCCCAGCTCGTAGTCGGTGAACAGGCTGTACGCCACCGTCGCCGCCCCCACCATCACGGGCACCCAGGTCTCGGCCCCGCCCCGCGCGAAGCCGAGCAGCCACGGCGACGCGGCGAGCAGCGCGCCGACCAGGTAGTCCAGGACTCCGTGCACCCGGGTGGGCAGCCGCATGACGTGTCTCCTCCGGTGGTGGGGGTGGGCGCGCTTCGCGGCGCGGCGGGTGCAAGCGGCGCGCCTACCGCCAGCGCTCCAGCCTGCCGGCGGGCTCGGCGGCGGGGAAGGCGTCGGGGTGCAGCACGGCGGCGAGGGCCTCGATCCCCTCCACCACCCGCGGGCCGGAGCGGCTGAAGAACGCGCTGTGCCCCACCCAGGCGCGTCCCGCGTCGGCCAGCTCCCCCGCGAGGGCGCGGAGGCGCTCCCGGTTGCGGTCGGCGTCGGCGCGTGCCTGCTCCAGGTCGTAGCCGCAGGGGAGGAGGAGCAGCGCGTCCGGGTCGAGCCCCTCGGCCTCGCCCCAGCGCACCTGCGCGGAGTGCCCGCCCGCCCGGCCCAGGAGGTCCTCGCCCCCGGCGCGCTCCACCATCTCCGGGACCCAGTGCCCCGGCGCGAAGGGCGGGTCCAGCCACTCCAGCGCCAGCACGCGCGGGCGCGACCGGCCCGCGACCCGCTCCACCACGCGCTCCACGCGCCCCCGCAGCCGTGCGACGGCCTCGCCGCCCCGCCGCGGCTCGCCGGCGGCGTCCGCCACCTGCCGGACCGTCTCCAGGATCCCCTCCAGGGTGTGCGCGTCCAGCGAGAGCACGCTCGGCGCGCCGGGGAGGTCGGCCGCCGCGTCCAGCACGGAGCCGGTGGGGACGGCGCACACCTCGCACACCCCCTGGGTGAGGATCAGGTCGGGGCGCAGCTCGCGCAGCAGCGCCCGGTCCACCTCGTACACGCTCCCGAACTCCGCCATGCAGCGGCGCACCGCGGCGTCGATCTCACCGCTGGTGAGGCCGGCGGGGTCGAAGCGGGAGCGGCTGGCGCGGGGGAGCCGGAGCGCCTCGGGCGGGTGGTCGCACTCGTGGGAGATCGCCACCAGCCGGTCCTGTAGCCCCAGCTCGTAGACGATCTCGGTGGCGCTGGAGAGCAGCGATACGATCCTCAATCCGTCCTCCGGAGGCGGTTGCGTGCCCCCGAAGATGCGCGGCGCGCCCCCCGGGGCGCAACGGGGCGGGCGCCTTGTGGCGGGGGGGCGGACGGTCTAGCTTTCCGCCCGCCACAGCCCACCCGGAGGACCGAGCCCATGCAGATCATCCGCGAGCCCCGCGTCACCGTCATCGCCCGCCAGCAGTTCGCCTACCCCGAGCACATCCGCTGGGAGAGCGACAGCGACGTCGCCGGCGAGGTGGTCGCCGAGTTCGCGGGTCGGCTGTGCTACCTGAGCTTCGGGGAGGACGCGGGGCTGGAGGGCGGCCACAGGACCATCCCCGGGCGCACCACCAACGAGGCGTACCTCGCCAACATCCTGAAGACCAAGCACGGCAGCGTGCTGGAGCACGCCGTCTGGTCGCTCCTCCTGGAAGGGGTGAGCCGCTCGCTCACGCACGAGCTGGTGAGACACCGGGCGGGGTTCGGCTTCTCGCAGCTTTCGCAGCGCTACGTGGACGAATCCGACATCGGCTTCGTGCTGCCTCCCGAGATTCGCGACGGGACGGACGCGTACGACGTCTGGAGGACGGCGTGCGAGGGCTCGCTGGACAGCTACCGGGCCCTTCTCGCCGCAATGATCGAGGAGATCGGGGACCGCGGCACGGCGACGATGCGGAAGAAGCGCGCTCGACAGGCAGCGCGCGCCGTCCTCCCGAACTGCGCCGAGACCAAGATCGTCGTCACCGGGAACGCCCGCGCCTGGCGCCACTTCTGCGAGATGCGCGGCAGCCCGACCGCGGACGTGGAGATCCGGAAGCTGGCGGTCGCCGTCCTCCGCGCCATGCAGGGGGAGGCGCCGCACATCTTCGGGGACATGCAGGTCGTCCCCGACGCCGACGAAGCCGAAGTGGTGGAGACCCCCCACAGCAAGGTCTGAGCGCCCCCCGGCCGGGTTGACGCACCCGCGGACGCGGTTTTAGGTTGGCTCTCGAACGATCGTTCGACCGGACGGCGCGAGGCGCGGCGCTTGCAGGCCGGGGGCGCGCCCATTTCCACGGAACGGAGAGACACCGCACATGGCCCGATACACGGACGAGGAGCTGAAGGAGAAGGTCCAGAACGGCTTCATCGTGGAGTACCCCGACGAGATGACGGAGGGGTACCGCAACGCGCTGATCGTGCAGCTCCTGGTGCAGGCGGACACGGAGCTGATCTCCGCGCCGGCCTACTTCGGCGCGGCCAGGGACGCCCCGTCCACCAACACCATGGTCTCGGCCACGGCGATCATCCAGGACGAGCTGGCGCACGCCAACATCGCCTACCGGCTGCTGGAGGACCTGGGGATGGACAAGGAGCAGCTGGTGTACGGCCGCCAGCCGCACGAGTTCAAGCACCCCTACGGCTTCGACCACCCGCTGGAGAACTGGGCGGAGCTGGTGGTGGCCAACGGCCTGTACGACCGCGCGGGGATCACGCTGCTGGGCGACGTCTACAAGAACACCAGCTACGGCCCGCTGAAGCGCGCCCTCGTCAAGGTGGACCAGGAGGAGACCTTCCACCTGCGCCACGGCGAGATGTGGATGAAGCGCCTCTCCGGCGCCGGCGGCGAGGCCAAGGAGAAGATCCAGCGCGCGGTGGACTGGATGTTCCCCATGGCGGTGGAGTGGTTCGGGCTCCCCGACGACATGAAGCGGCACTCCGGCCAGCTGGAGTACCGGCTCAAGGGGATGACCAACGACGAGCTGCGGCAGACCTGGATGAAGAGCACGGTGCCGCTCTGCGAGTCCATCGGCATCGACGTGCCGGCGCACTGGAGCGAGGAGGAGCAGAAGTTCGTCCTCGACTACCCCTTCCCCTGCCAGTACGACGAGGACGGGAAGCGCTGGCTCTTCGACGAGGGGGGGATCTCCTGGACCCAGGTGTTCGAGCGCTGGAAGGGGCGCGGCCCCGCCAACAGGCAGTTCGTCGAGGCGATCCAGGACGGCCGGGGCTTCCGCCGGCAGCTGGAGGCCGCCTGATGGCCTGCGCAACCGGCGCGGAGCGGTTCGGCGGGGGCGGCGCGGCCGTCGCCGAACCGGCGGCGTACCCGGTGCCGTTCGAGGAGCGGACGGGGCCGCTCTGGGACGCGCTGCGCGAGGTGATGGACCCGGAGATCCCCATCTCGCTGGTGGACCTGGGGCTGATCTACGACGTGCGGCGGGACGGCGGCAAGGTGGAGGTGGACCTCACCTTCACCGCCACGGCGTGCCCGTGTATGGCCTTCATCCACTATGACATACAGGACCGGCTGCGGCGCGAGCCCGGCGTGGAGGAGGTCCGCGTCGTGGAGACGTGGACCCCGGCCTGGACCAAGGCGCGCGTCTCCCCCGAGGGACGCGAGGCGCTGCGCCGCTTCGGCGTCTCCATGTAGCGACCCACGAACTTCCGCATTCCCGTGAAAGAGCCCGTATACGAAGTGTTCGCGCGCAAGTCCCGGGGCGAGCCGCTGCGCCACATCGGCTTCGTCAACGCCGAGAGCGGCGACCTGGCCCGGGTGTACGCCTGGAAGACCTACGACGAGCAGAACTGGGAGGAGATGTGCGTGGTCCCGCGCTCCGCCATCATCCCCGTGGACCCGGAGGAGAGCCAGTTCGTGACGCTGCTGGGGCGCGAGGAGGAGCAGGAGCTGGTGCACGCCAGCGGCACCGGCTCCTACGGCGGCGGCGACCTGGCCGTGAAGGAGGGCCGGTGAGCGCCCCCGCGGCGGAGGCCCGCGTGGAGAGCGCGGCCGGGCTCCCGGAGGACGCGCGCGCCGCGCTGCGCGACCTGCTCCTGGCGCTCGCCGACAGCAAGCGGGTGCTGGGGCTGCGCTACAGCGACCGGATGCTGGGCGCGCCCACCCTGGAGGCGGGGATCGCCGCGTCGTCCATGGCGCAGGACGAGTGGGGGCACGCGCGCCTCACCTACGCGCTGCTGGGCGACTTCGGCGACGACCCCAAGGCGCTGGAGCACGATCGTCCCGCGGCGGAGTACCGCAGCCACCCGGCGCTGGACGCGGCGTTCGGCTCGTGGGCCGACACCATCGCGGCGGGGCTGCTGCTGGACGCGGCGCTGGCCGCGCAGTACTCGTCGCTGGTGGACAGCCGCTACGCGCCGGCGCAGAACCGCGTGCAGAAGATGCTGGACGAGGAGCGCTTCCACTTCCAGTACGCCGCCGGCTGGACGCGCCGCATGGCGGCCGTGCCGGAGGTGCGCGCCGAGCTGGCGGCCTCCCTGCGCCGCTACCTCCCCGGCGCGCTCCGCTGGCTGGGCGACGACGACGCGCCCGCCGCCCGCCGCCTGCTGGAGGAGGGGCTGGTGAGCGCGAACCCCTCGGGGCTCCGCGCCCGCCTCCTGGCCCAGGTCGCCCCCGTGCTGCGGGAGACCGGGCTGGCGGAGGACGCCGGCCTCACCTCGGAGGGAGGATACGCGGGGACGCTGGAGTGGAGCGGCTGGGACGACGCGTCGCGCCGCGACGGCGGCGGGCTGGACGAGGAGACCGCCGCCCGCGCGCGCGGCGACAAGAACCGCGCCCTGCTGCTGGACTGATGCCGGACCGCGACCCCCGCCCGCCCGTCGAGCCCGGGCTCCTCCCCGAGTCGGCCCCCTGCCCCTTCTGCGAGGGACGGGAGACGGAGCTGGTGAACCCGTTCGGGGGGCAGCTCTCGGTGGCCCAGTACTGGTGCCGCCGCTGCCGGACGGGCTTCGAGTACCTCAAGTGGGAGGAGCACGGGGAGGCATGACCCCTCGCGACTCCGCACGCGAAGCGGGTCCCCGCCTCCCGGAGGGGACCCGCTCCGCACCCGCCCCCGGCTGGGCGCCCGCGTGAGGGATGCGAGCGCGAAGCGGCGAGACCCACAGTAGTATCGTGGGGCTCGCCTCCGTTGGCCGGCGTCGTTTGCCGGCCTACGGAGCCGCAGCCCGGCCCGAGCGCCAGCGAGGGGCACGCCCAAACCCGCCGTTCAACCCAAACCCGGCCCTATCACGCGTACACCCCCTCCGTGACCGTCTCCCCCCGCGGCATGGCAGAATCCCGGCTGCGGAGCGCCTCCTCGGCGGCGGCGTCCACCTCGGCCGCCACCCGCGCCTCCACCTCCTCCAGGCGGGCGCGGGCGATCCCCTCCTCCTCCAGCCATGCCTCGTACAGGCCGACGGGGTCGCGCTTCCCCCAGCTCGCGAACAGCTCCGGGGGGAACAGGGCGCGCGCCTCCCGCTCGTCGTGCGTGGCATGCCCGCCCATGCGGAAGGTCTCGGCCACCAGCAGGCTCGCCCCTTCGCCGGCGCGCGCCCGGTCCACGGCGATGCGGGTGGCGGCGTAGGCGTCCAGCACGTGGTTCCCGTCGAACACCGCCCCGGCCACCCCGTACATCCGCGGCCACTCGGAGAAGGGGCCGATCCCCCCGGTCTCCAGCGCGGTGCCCAGCGCCACCTGGTTGTTCTGGATGACGACGACGGCCGGGAGGCGCCAGACCGCGGCGAAGTTGATCCCCTCGTGGAAGGCGGCGGACTTGGTGGAGCCGTCGCCGATCCAGGTGAGCGCCACCCGGTCCTCGCCGCGCTGGCGGAAGCTGAGGGCGACCCCCGCGGCCACCGGGACCATGTCCCCCACGTGCGAGATGGGCGGGATCACCCCCGCGCGCATCTCGCCCACGTGACCGTCGCGCCCGCGCGAGGGGGAGTCGTCGGTCCCCAGGTAGCTGCGCAGCATGTCCGCCATGGACATCCCCATCTCGTGGCAGGCGCCGGTGTTGCGGATCATGGGCGCGACCACGTCGCGGCCGGGGCCGGAGCGGCGCAGCGCGTGCACCGGGCCGATGGTGGCCGCCTCCTCCCCCGTCCCCAGCCACGCCTTGGAGATGGTCCCGCTCTTCACCCAGCGCTTCAGGGCCACGTCGTGCAGCCGGTTCCGCACCAGCCCCTCGTACATGTCCAGGAGCCGGTCCTCGGAAAGGTCGCGGATCACCCGCGCGCGCTCCGGGTCGGCGTCCACCCGCTCGCGGAACTCCCGAACGCGCTCCGGGTCCGCGGTCCAGCCGACGTACTCGGGGGGATCGTAGGCGGCGAAGCGCTTCATGCGTAGTCGGACTCGCGGTGGGAGCGAGGCGGAAGTGCCGTGGGCAGGGGAGGATACGCCGGGCGCCGCCGCTCCGCAATGGGTGCGGCGGGGCCGTGCCGGGGTCAGCCGGCGGCGCTCAGCTCCTGCTCGGGCTCGCCGGCGCAGTCCTCGTCGGCGATGCACCGCCCGATGCGCGCCGCCATCACGTCCAGCTCCGAGCGGCTGGGGACCGGGGCGGACGGGTCCGGAAGCTGCAACGGGAAGGGCTGGCCCTCCGGGACGGGGATCAGGTGCAGGTGGAAGTGGAACACGTCCTGCCCACCGTGCGCACCGTTGGGGGAGAACAGGTTCACGGCCCGGCAACCGGTGGCGCGCCGCAGCCCCGGCAGCAGCCGCCGCGCCGTGGCGAAGGTGCGCGCCGCCAGCTCCTCCGGCACGTAGAACAGGTTCTTGTGGTGCGCCTTCGGCAGCACCAGCACGTGGCCCCGGTGCAGGGGCTGGATGTCGAGGAAGGCGATGACCTCCTCGTCCTCGTGGATGACGCTGACCATCTCGTCCCCGCCGATGATGCGGCAGAAGACGCAGTCGGGGTGAAGGTTGGGGTCCACTCCGGCCTCCGCGGTTCCGTGTGCGCTCTCGTCTCGGGCTGCTCCCCGCCGGGCAAGCAAGGAGCGGGCCGGCGGGGGCCGCGGCGGGGTTGCGGCGGAGCCGGGGAGCGGCGAGATTCTGCGCCCGTTTTGCACTTCATTCGTTCACCGGGCCCGACATGGCGAAGAAGGACCGGCTGGCTGGAGGCCGCCCGGCGGGGAGCGGCGGGAGGGGGGGGATCACGCCCCTCCTCCCGCTCATCCTGTTCGAGACGATGCGCGACATGGACCGACCCCCGGAGGTGCTGGAGGGGGAGGACCTGGCCGCCAGCCTCCCCCGCCGGTTCGGCCTGAACGACGTGGTGCACACGCAGATCCACCGCTTCCGCGAGGAGGTGCGCCGGAAGCGCCCGCAGGGCGAGGCGGAGATCGAGAACCTGATCCGCCTGGTGATCCGCCGGCCGGACGCCGAGGAGATCTTCCGGGAGGCCGGCCGCCGCATCGCCCGGCTGGACTGGGAGGACCGGAGCCACACCTTCCGCCGGCTGGTGCGGCACCTCCCGCCGGCGCTGGCGCTGCGCTCCGCCCGCCGCGCCTCGCTGCGCATCTTCCGCCGCATCGCCGGCAACGGCCGCCTGCACGCCTCCCGGCGGCAGCTCTCCATCCGCATCGCCGGCTCGCTCACCGCCCGCGCGGACCCCGGCGGCGCCGCCTGCGCGCTCTACTCCGGCGTGCTCACGGAGCTGCTGGAGCGCTACACCGGCCGCGACTACCTCCCGGAGCACCCCGTCTGCGAGACCCGCGGCGCCGAGGCGTGCGAGTGGACGGCGGAGGTGAGGGCGTAGCACGGCCGGTCCGGCCGGAGCGCAGGTGACGAATTGAAGTAGACGGCGTCAACACACCAGAAGGAACCGGTGGCGCTTCACCGTAAGCGATTGGACAGGGCTGTCGTCACCGTTCATTTCGAGACAAATGCTCCGCGTCCTTCCCACCACTCTACTCCTACGCAGGACCAGCCAGTTGAATCGAGCGGTTTTTCAGGCACGTTGCCGGTGCATCGCATGGGTACATCTCCTCGCTGCGTCCGTCTCCGGCTGCGCCGGCACATCATCGCGACCCGGGCCCCAGTCATCGGTCGGCGGTGAACAGCAGGGGCATGCCTCCGCCTGCACGGTAACAGAGATCTCCCGCGAGCAGCTTACGACCGAGGACGGACGCGAGGTATACGTCGAACCGAATGCGATCGCCGCTTCACCGCACGGCGGTCTGCTACTCGCCGGTGTACCGAACTACGTGTGGAGCCGGGCTGACGGCGAACTCACGGCGGTCGCACGTGACAGCGTGCTTGGCGCGCTGGTCTCCCTCGAAGGGCGGGCGCGGCTGATCCCGGCTCCCATCGATCCCGGCCTGGTGGGCCCAGGCATCCGGGCTCTCGCGCAGGAAGATGGGACGTGGGCCGTGGTGTTCGCTGAGCTCGTGCGAGGGACGCGGTCCCCGGGCGAAGAGGAGACTCGGAACCTGTGGTTCGGCGTGTTCGACGGCGAGAAGTGGTCACGCCTGGAAAGACTCCCCGTTCCGACCGAAGGACGACCCCAATCGTTTCCCCCATCGGCGCTGGTCGGGCGAGGCGACACCCTGGCCCTGGCCGTCAAGTTGGACGTCACTCCGGGACAGTCGAACGTGGCCCTCTTCACGCGCCGAGACGGGAGGTGGGCGTACGAGATCGTACCCATGCCTCACGCGCTGTATGTCCAGCTCTCCCATTCCGATGCGCTGGGATTCCTATTGGCGGCCGTACACGGAAGAACGAGATCGAAGGACGAGACACCCCTCTCAATATGGGCGAAAGCTCCCACCTGGAGGGCGATCCGCCGTGTGGCCTCGGCGGAACACGAAGAGCTACATGAGCCGTCGATCATCCAGACCC
>DATABU010000518.1:0-2243 GCA_036259415.1 Longimicrobiaceae bacterium | reverse complement strand
GGACAACTTCTGGCAGATGGCCGACACCGGCCCCTGCGGCCCCTGCTCGGAGATCCACTTCGACCTGCGCCCCGAGGGGCGGCGCGGGACCGACGTGCCGGTGGAGGAGTTCGTGGAGGCGGGCGAGGCCGGCGAGTTCCTGGAGATCTGGAACCTGGTGTTCATGCAGTTCGACCGCGACGCGGACGGCGAGCTGCACCCGCTCCCGGCGCCCTCCATCGACACGGGGATGGGGCTGGAGCGCCTGGCCTCGGTCCTCCAGGGGGTGGACTCCAACTACCGGACCGACCTCTTCGCGGAGATCATCCGCCGCGCCGTGGAGGTGGTGGGCGTCCCCTACGAGTACGAGTCGGAGCAGGGCGTCTCGTACCGCGTGCTGGCCGACCACTCGCGCGCCACGGCGTTCCTCCTGGCGGACGGGGTGTTCCCCTCCAACGAGGGGCGCGGCTACGTGCTGCGCCGCATCCTGCGCCGCGCCGTGCGCCACGCCTGGCTGCTGGGGCGCCGCGAGCCCACGCTGGTGCACGTGGTGGAGGCGGTGGTCGACCGCATGGGCGCCGCCTACCCGGAGCTGACGGCCCGGCGCGACTACCTCCTGCGCAACACGAGGGCGGAGGAGGAGCGGTTCCTGGCGACCATCGACGCGGGGATGAGGCGCTTCGACGAGATCGCCCCCGAGGGCCGGAGCGGCACCGTCTCCGGGCGGGACGTGTTCCGGCTCTACGACACCTTCGGCTTCCCGCCGGACCTGACCGAGCTGATGGCCCGCGAGCGCGGCTACGAGGTGGACAGCGCCGGCTTCGAGGAGGAGCTGGAGGCGCAGCGCCGCCGCTCGCGCGAGGACCGCGCCGCCTCGGGGCTGGCGGTGGAGGCGGACGCGCTCGCCGACGGCTGGGAGGCGGTGCCCGGGGTCGAGGGCGCGGAGCAGGAGTTCGCGGCCTACCGCGCGGTCTCGCTGGAGACCGAGGTGCTCGCCTACCGCTGGATGGACGACGGGCGCCTGGCGCTCCAGCTCCGCGAGAACCCCTTCTACGCCGAGTCCGGCGGCCAGATCTCCGACACGGGGCACGTGTTCGGGGAGGGGTGGACCATGCGCGTGGACGACGTCCGCAAGGTCTCCGGCCGCGTCGCCGTGCTGGGGCCCGTGGACGGCGACTTCGTGGCGGGGACCGTCCGCGCGCGGGTGGAGGAGCCGGTGCGCCGCGACACGGAGCGCAACCACACCGCCACGCACCTCCTGCACGCGGCGCTCCGCTCGGTGCTGGGGGAGCACGTGCACCAGATGGGCTCGCTGGTGGCGCCGGACCGCCTGCGCTTCGACTTCTCACACTCCGGGCCGCTGTCGGCGGAGGAGCTGTCCGAGGTGGAGGCGCGGGTGAACCGCGGGATCTGGGCGAACGAGCCGGTGCAGGCGCACGAGATGCCCTACCGCGAGGCGCTGGAGAAGGGGGCGATGGCGCTCTTCTCCGAGAAGTACGGCGACGTGGTGCGGGTGGTCCACATCTCCGACGTGTCCATGGAGCTGTGCGGCGGCACGCACGTCCGCAGCACCGGGCAGATCGGCCTCTTCCGCGTCGTGTCGGAGAGCGGCGTGGCGGCGGGGGTGCGGCGCATCGAGGCGGTGACGGGGCCGCAGGCGTTCGAGCGCGTGCGCCGCGACGAGGCCACCCTGCGCGAGGCGGCGCGCCTGCTGCGCACCCGCGAGGAGAACCTGGTCCCCCGCATCGCCGGGCTCCAGGACGAGCTGCGCGAGGCGCAGCGGGCGCTGGAGCGCGCCCGCTCGCTCGGGAGCGCCGACGTGGTGGGGCAGCTCCTCGCCTCGGCGGCCGAGGTGGAGGGGGTGCGCGTGGTGGCGTCGCCGGTGGGCGTCAGCGACGTGGACGAGCTGCGCGCCCTGGGCGACAGGGTGCGCGAGCAGCTGGGGAGCGGCGTCGCGGTGCTCGCGGCCGTGCTGGGCGAGCGGGTCTCGCTGCTGGCGGTGGCCACGGACGACGTGATCCAGCGCGGCGTCCGCGCCGACCAGGTGCTGCGCGACGCGGTGGCCCCGGCGAACGGCCGCGGCGGCGGCAAGGCGCACATGGCGCAGGGCTCGCTCCCCGACCCGGCGCGGGTGGAGGAGGCGCTCGCGCGGGTGGCGGAGACCGTCCGCCCGCTCCTGGCCGGCGCCCCGGCGTGACCCCGGCGGAGCGCTGGGTGCGGGAGCGGCTGGCGGGGGCGCCGCCGGCGCTGGTGGACGCCATGGC
>DATABU010000517.1:0-2442 GCA_036259415.1 Longimicrobiaceae bacterium | reverse complement strand
GCGCGGGGCCGGTGTACGGCTCCGCCATGTTCCCCCTCGCGGAGGCGGGGAGGGCGGCCAGCGCGGCGGCCAGCAGCAGGGCGGGCGCCGCCCCGAGCGGCCTCATGGGCGGTCGGGGTGCGGGGTGGACGTGCCGTGCAGCTCGCCGCCGCAGTGGGGGCAGCGGGCGGCCCCCGCGCGCCGGGCCTGCATCTCCTCGATGAAGCCGGCGCTCAGGATGCCGGTGGGGAGGGCGATGATCCCGATCCCCACCAGCGCGATGATGCCGCTGACGAGCTTCCCCAGCGGGGTCACCGGGTACACGTCCCCGAAGCCCACCGTGGTCAGCGTGGCGATCCCCCACCACATGGCCGCGGGGACGCTGGAGAACGCCTGGGGCTGGGCGTCGCGCTCCACGAAGTACATCACCGCCGATGAGCCGAGCAGGAGCACCCCGGCCACCACCAGCGTGGTGAAGAGCTCCTCCTTCTTCCCCACCAGCACCCGCGCCACCATCTGCAGCGCGCTGGAGTAGCGGGCCAGCTTCCCCAGCCGCAGGAGCCGCAGCAGCCGCGCCGCGCGGACGAAGCGCAGGTCCGCTCCCAGCATGGGGAGGAAGAAGGGGAGCACCGCCGCCAGGTCCAGGAGCGCCAGCGGCGTCCGCGCGTAGCGGAGCCGCCCCCGCACCGGCGCCGCGTAGCGCGGGTCCAGCGTGCAGAGCCAGAGGCGCAGCAGGTAGTCCACCGTGAAGACCGCCACCGAGGCCCCCTCAAAGGCCGCGAACAGGGCCGCGTGCCGGTCGTACAGCGGACGGACGGTCTCCAGCACCAGCGCCGCGACGTTGACGCAGATGAGCCCGGCCATGAAGAGGTCGTACGCCTCGCCCCCGGGGACGGCGGGGTCCACCAGCGCCTGCGCCCGGCGGCGCAGGCGCTCCGCCCGGCCGAGCGGCGCGGCGAGGTCGCGCGCGGTCACCGGCTCCCTCAGGCCGGGACCCGCGTGCGGAGGCGCTCCAGCAGCTCCGCGCCGCGCTCCGCCAGCCCCGGCACCTCCGGCCGGCGGGCCTGCTTCCCGGAGCGCCACACGAGCAGCTCGTCGCCCCCCCCGTCGGCGCACAGGCCGGGGTGGGCCTCGAAGAACCCGGTCACCTCCGGACCGAAGGCGGCCCGGATCGCCGCCTCGTCGCGCCCGCGCAGGAGGCAGGCGCCGGAGAAGCGCGGGCGGTCGGCGAAGTCGATGTCCTGGTAGCCGAACACGCTCCCGATCTTGTGGAGGACGTGCTCCGGCCGCAGCGAGAAGTCCGGGAGCGCGAGCCCCTCCGCGCGGAGGTAGAGCACCGTCTGCCGCCAGTGCGCGGTGGACTTCCCGGATCCGGTGGTGAAGTGGTAGTCGAACAGCGCGGCGCGCACGTCGCCGCGGCTCCCCGCCATGAAGTTGCGGATGCGGCGGTCCCGCCCCTGGCCGAAGAGGGTGAAGCGCTCCAGCCCGGGGATCACCTCCAGCGGCGGCGCGGCCTCGAAGCTCCACCCCAGCGCCTCCGCGGCGCCGCGCATCTCCTCGGCGCGCTTCCGCTCCACCGCGCGGCCCACGGCGACGATCCCGCCGACCAGCGCGGCGATCCCGGCGAAGACGAGCAGGACGGCGGCGAGCTGCATGCGGACCTCCGGGTATGGGGGTGGGACCGGCGGGGGCGGCGGGGCCGCTCAGTCGTGCTCGAAGTCCTGCTCCCTGCGCCGCGACAGCGCGCCCGCCACCTGCTTGCGGAGGAGCTGCCACACCTCGGCCCGCTCGCGCTCGCAACGGTCCAGCAGGGCACGCGCGCCGTCGGCGGGGTTCTCCCGGAGCGCGTCGGCCAGGCCGGGGGCGGGGCGGTAGCGGTAGGAGGTGAATATCTTCAGCTTCTTCACCTCCTCGCGCTCCAGCATCCCCCGCGCGAAGAGCCCGCGCTTGGCGCGGTCCAGCACGTCGTCGGCGGGGGAGTGGGTGTCGCGCTCCAGCATGGCGTAGACCAGGTCGCCCACCTCCGCCGGCTCGGCGCCGAGACGCGCCGCGAGCTGCGCCTCAAGCGTCCCCTCCGGCCACCCCGCCCCGCCCGCCCGCTCCGCGTACAGCGCGCGCCGGGAGACCAGCCCGAAGAGCGCCTTCTTCGTGCGCGCCTCCAGGCGCAGGCTCCCCGCCTGCTCGGCGCCCAGTACGGCCGCGGCGAGCGCCGCCTCGGCGAGCTGGTCGGCGGAGACCTTCTTGTCCACGGTGAGCAGCTCCTCCTTGTTGCCGAGCATCCCGGCCTCGCCGGCGAAGCGGTCGCCGTGCAGGAGGACGGTCTCGCTGGGGGTCAGGCGGACGGCGGCGGGGGCGTGGAGGTCGGACATGCGCGGAGCTCGGATCGAGGAGGACGACGCGGGAAGGATCGGCCGGACGGGGAACGCGCAGGCGGAGCTGAGGTTGACGCGGGGCCCCCGCAAA
>DATABU010000516.1:0-7909 GCA_036259415.1 Longimicrobiaceae bacterium | reverse complement strand
CCTCCAGCCGCGCCCGCGCCGCGGCCTCGCGCCCGCCCGGGGGGAGCGCGCGCAGGTCCTCCACCGGGAGGGGACGCGCCTCGGGCGGCGCGACCACCTGCACGGGCGCGCCGTCCACCGTCGCGAACGTCGTGCGCAGCGACTCGTGCCGGGCGCGCAGGGCGTCCAGCGCCCGCCCCAGCGCCGCCGGGTGCAGCGCGCCGCGCAGGCGCAGCGCGTAGGGCATGTTGTAGACGATGCTCGCGGGGTCCATCTGCTGGATGAACCAGAGGCGCTGCTGCGCGAACGAGGTGGGGAGCGGCCCCCCGCGGGGCACGGGCACGAGCGGGGGAGCGCCGGTCCCCCCGCCCGCGCGAACCGCGGCGTCCACGCGCTCCGCCAGCCCGGCGACGGTGGGCGCCTCGAACACCGCCCGCAGCGGCACCTCCACCCCGAACGCCGCGCGGAGGCGCGACACCACGCGGGTGGCGAGCAGCGAGTGCCCTCCGGACTCGAAGAAGTCGTCGTGCGCGCCGACGCGCTCCCGCTTCAGCACCTCCGCCCAGATGCCGGCCACGATCTCCTCGGCCGGGGTGCGCGGCGCCACCCAGCCGCCGGCGTCCGGCGCGTCCGCGGGCGCGGGGAGGCGGCGGGGGTCCAGCTTCCCGGCGGGAGTGAGCGGGAGCGCCTCCAGCGCGACGAGCGCGGACGGCACCATGTACTCGGGGAGCCGGGCGCGCAGCCAGTCGCGGAGGACCGCCTCCCCCTCCCCCGCCCCGGCAGCCGGGACGTAGTAGCCGACCAGGCGGCGGCCGCCGGGCCCATCCTCCCGCGCGACCACCGCCGCGGCGCGGACGGAGGGGTGCGCACGCAGCGCGGCCTCCACCTCGCCCAGCTCGATGCGGAAGCCGCGCACCTTCACCTGCCGGTCCACGCGCCCCAGGTACTCCAGCTCGCCGCCGGGGAGCCAGCGGACGCGGTCGCCGGTGCGGTACATGCGCGCGCCGGGCTCCGCCGCGAACGGGTCGGGGAGGTACCGGTCCGCGGTGAGGTCCGGGCGGCCGAGGTAGCCGCGCGTGACCCCCGCCCCGCCCACGTACAGCTCGCCGGGGACGCCCGTCGGCGCCGGCGCCAGCCGGTCGTCCAGCACGCGGGCGCGCGCGTTGCCGACCGGCCGCCCCAGGGTGACGGGGCCGCCGGGGCGGACGCGCGCCGCGGTGGCGTTGACCGTGGTCTCGGTGGGCCCGTAGTGGTTCCAGAGCGGCACGTCCGGGAAGAGCGCGAACGTCCGCTCCGCCAGCTCCGGCGGCAGCGCCTCCCCCCCGATGCGGACCTCCACCAGGCCCGCCGGCCGCGGCGCCTCGCCGGAGCGGACCAGCTCCAGCATGGCGCCCCACAGGGACGGCACCGCGCTGAAGGCGACCCGCCCGCGCCCCGCCACCGCCGAGAGGAGCGCCGCGGGGTCGCCGGCCTCCTCGTCGGGGATCACCCAGGCGGGATCGCCGCGCAGGAGGGGGAGGAAGAGCTGGCGGACGTGCGCGTCGAAGCCCAGCGGGCTCACCAGCGGGAACGCGAGCCCCTCCACCCGGGGGACCGTCTCGTCGATCCAGTCCAGGTAGTTGGACAGGTTCCGGTGCGTCGCCAGCACGCCCTTGGGGGTGCCTGTGGAGCCCGAGGTGTAGATCACGTAGGCGAGGCTCTCGGGCCCCGCGCCGTGCTCCCACTCCACCGTCGCGCGGGAGGGGACAGGGGGGAGGGGGGTCTCCTCCGCGCCGAGAACCACCACCTCGCCGCCGAACCCAGCCACCCGCCCGGCGAGCGCGGGGTGCGCCACCACGACGGTGGCGGCGGTGTCGGAGAGGACGAAGCGCAGGCGCTCGTCCGGGTGGGCGGGGTCGAGCGCGACGTAGGCGCCGCCCGCCCGGAGCACGGCGAGGACGCAGACCACGGTGTCGGGGCTGCGCTCCAGCAGCAGGCCCACGCGCGACTCCGGGCCCACGCCCAGGGAGCGCAGGCGGCGGGCGAGGTCGTCGGCGGCGCGCTCCAGCTCCGCGAAGGTCAGGGCGCGGTCGCGGAAGAGGACCGCGGGGGCGCCGGGGGTGCGGGCGGCGTGCGCGAGGATCCGCTCGTGGACCGGCGGGGCGGCGGGGTAGTCGCGGCGGGTGTCGTTCCACTCCTCCAGCACGCGGCGGCGCTCGGCGGCGCCCATCAGCGGGAGGTCGGCGACGGGCGTGTCCGGCGCGGCGGCGACGGCGTCGAGGAGCACGGCGAGGTGGGAGGCCATCCGCGCGGCGGTCTCCCGGTCGAACAGGTCCAGCGCGTAGGCGAGCTGCGCGGGGATCTCCCCCGGCGCGTCCGCGGCGGTGAGGACCAGGTCGTACTTCGCCGACTCCGCCGCGGCGCCGTGCAGGCTCATCCGCAGCCCGGCCGGCGGGGGCGCCGGGTCCGGGGCGTTCTGGAGCGAGAACATCACCTGGAAGACGGGGCTGCGGCCCGGGTCGCGCTCCACGCGCAGCTCCTCCACCACCCGCTCGAAGGGGAGGTCCTCGTGCGCGTACGCGCCGAAGGTCCGCTCCCGGACCTGCCGCAGCAGCTCGCGGAAGGTGGGGTTCCCGGAGAGGTCGGCCCGCAGCGCCAGGGTGTTGACGAAGAACCCGATCAGCCCCTCGATCTCCGCGCGGTTGCGGCCGGCGATGGGGGTGCCGACGACCACGTCGTCCTGCCCCGCCCAGCGCGCCAGCAGCGTCTGCCAGGCGGCGAGGAGCGCCATGAACAGCGTCGCCCCCTCGGCGCGGGCCAGCCCGCGCAGCGCGGCGGCGGTCGCGGCGGGGACCACCAGCTCCACGCTCCCGCCGCGGTAGCTGGGCGCGGCGGGGCGCGGCCGGTCGAGGGGGAGGTCGAGGACGGGCGGGTCCGCGAGCTCCCCGCGCCAGTAGGCGAGCTGCGCATCGAGCCGCTCGCCGGAGAGGCGCTCGCGCTGCCACACGGCGAAGTCGGCGTACTGGATGGGGAGCGGCTCCAGCGGCGACTCCTCTCCCCGCGCGAACGCCTCGTACAGCGCGCCCAGCTCGCGCAGCAGGACCCCCACGGACCACGCGTCGCCCACGACGTGGTGCATGGTGAGGAAGAGGACGTGCTCCTCCGCCGACAGCCGCAGCAGCTCGGCGCGGAAGAGCGGCCCGGTGCGCAGGTCGAAGCTGCGGCGCGCCTCGGTGGCGGAGCGGCGCTCCACCTCCGCCCGCCGCTCCTCCTCCGTCCACCCCGAGAGGTCGTGCAGCGGGAGCGCGAAGGGACGCGGGGGGAGGACCACCTGCACCGGCTCCCCCTCCTCCTCGTCGAAGACGGTGCGCAGCGCCTCGTGGCGGGCGACGACCTCGCCGAGGGCGCGCTCCAGGGCGGCGGCGTCCAGCGCGCCCTCCAGGAGGAGGGCGGCGGGGAGGTTGTAGAAGGGGTTCCCCGGCTCCATCCGGTCGATGAACCAGAGGCGCTGCTGCGCGAAGGAGAGGGGGAAGACGAAGACCTCCTCGTCCTCCGGGAGCTCCGCGGGCGGCCGCGGGTCGGCGAGGGTGTGCATCTGCCTGGTCTACTCCGCGAGGGTGCGGCGGCCGGAGCCCCGCCGCGCCTGCCGGGTGATGGGCCCGGGCGCGGCGGCCCGGACGCCGGAGGCGAGCAGCCCGTCCACGCGCCGGGCCAGCGCCTCCACCGTGGGGTGCAGGAAGAGGTCGGCCACCAGCAGCTCCACCCCGAACGCCTCCCGGACGCGGGAGACCACCCGGGTCGCGACCAGCGAGTGGCCGCCCAGGTCGAAGAAGCTGTCCTCCGCGCCGACGCGCGCCGCCTGCAGCACCTCGCTCCAGACGGCCGCGAGCCGCGCCTCGGTGGCGGTGCGCGGCGCCACGTACGCCGCTTCCGTCGTCCCCCACCCGGGCGCGGGGAGGGCGCGGCGGTCGAGCTTGCCGCTGGGGGTGAGCGGGAGCGCCTCCACCCGCACGAAGGCCGCGGGCACCATGTGCTCCGGCAGACGCTCGCGCATCCACCCGCGGAGCGCGCCGTCGCCCGGCCCGTCCCCGACCGGCACGTACCAGGCGGCCAGCCGCCCGTCCCCCGCCCCGTCGTCCCGCACCGCGGCAGCGGCGTCCGCGACGGCGGGGTGCGCGCGGAGAGCCGCCTCCACCTCGCCGGGCTCGACGCGGAAGCCGCGCACCTTCACCTGGGCGTCGGCGCGGCCCAGGTACTCCAGCACGCCCGCGGGGCTCCAGCGCGCCCGGTCGAGGGTGCGGTACATCCGCGCGCCCGGCTCCCCGCCGTGGGGGTCGGGGAGGAAGCCCTCCGCCGTCAGCCCCGGCCGGCGCAGATACCCGCGCGCCAGGCCGGCGCCTGCCAGGTACAGCTCGCCCGCCACCCCCGGCGGCAAGGGCCGCAGCTCCGCGTCCAGCACGTACGCCCGCGTCCCGCCGACCGGCCGCCCGATGGCGACGCGCTCCGCCCCGCGCTCCACCGTCGCGCAGGTGGAGTAGGTGGTATCCTCGGTGGGCCCGTACAGGTTGCGGACGCGCTCCACGTGTCCCAGCGCGTACAGCCCCGCCGCCACGTCCGCCGGCAGCGCCTCGCCTCCCAGGTTGAAGGCCCGCACCGTCCGCGGGATCCCGCCCGCGCGCAGCAGCTCGGCCGCCGCCGTGGGGACCATGGTCGCCAGCCGCACGTCGTCGGCCCCGGAGAGCCGCGCCAGCTCCAGCGCGTTCTCCACCAGCACCAGGCGCCCGCCCCAGCAGAGGGTGCCGAAGATCTCCGCCACCGACACGTCGAACGAGACGGAGGTGGAGCAGAGCACCCCCGCGCGCTCCTCGTCGCTCACCTCGCCGCACATCCAGTGCACGAACGCCGATGCGCTGCCGTGCGAGACCATGACGCCCTTCGGGCGGCCGGTCGAGCCGGAAGTGTAGATCACGTAGGCGAGGCCCCCACCCGGCGGCCCGAGAGCCGCCACCCTCCCCCGTTCCGGGGGAGGGGCATCTCCCGAGTCGATTCCGATCTCGGTGTGCTCCCCTCCCCCCTCGCGGGGGAGGGGCCGGGGGAGCGGGGTCCCGTCCGCCCCCACCACCGCACCCGCGAAGTCCCCGAACCGCTCCGCCCACCCCTCCTCCGTCACGACCACCGTCGCGCCGGAGTCCTCCAGCATGAAGGAGGTCCGCTCGTCGGGGTAGCCGGGGTCCAGCGGGACGTAGGCGCCCCCCGCCCTGAGCACGCCGAGCAGGGCGGCGACCAGGGCGGGCGTGCGCTCCAGGCAGACGCCCACGACGGTCTCGGGGCCGACGCCGAGCGCGCGGAGGCGCGCGGCGAGCGCGTCCGAGCGGCGGTCCAGCTCGGCGTAGGTGACCGTCCCGCCGCGGAAGGAGACCGCGGGCGCGTGGGGAGCGCGGGCCGCGGCGGCGGCGAACAGCTCGTGCAGCGGCGGCGTGTCGGCGGACGCGGGGGCGCCGGCGCTCCACTCCTCCAGGACGCGGCGGCGGTCCTCCGGGGGGAGGAGGTCGAGCGCGTCGCTTGGGGCGGCCGGGTCTCCGGCCATGCGCTCCAGCACCAGGAGGAAGTCGCCGAGGAGCCGCTCCACCTGCGCGTCGGAGAAGCGCGAGGCGTCGTACTCCAGCGACAGGTGCACCCCGCCCGCGCCGGCGTCCCGCGCGAAGGTGACGCCCAGCGGGAAGTTGGTGGAGCCGGCGGAGCTGCCCCGCACCAGGCGCTCCCCTTCCTCCTCCGCCACGCGGTGCATGACGTGGAAGTGCACCCAGTTGAAGATCACCTCGAACGGCGCCTCGCCGCCGCGCATCCGCTGCAGCTCCGCCAGGGGGAAGCGGCGGAAGGGGAGCGCGCGGCGCTCCTCCTCGAACGCGGCGCGGACCAGCTCCAGCCAGCTCCCCCCGCCCAGGCGGAGGCGGAGCGGCAGGGTGTTGAGGAAGAGGCCGAGCGCCCGCTCCGCGTCCTCCCCCTCGGGGCGGCCGTTGGAGACCAGCCCCGTGGTCACGTCGTACGACCCGCTCGCGGAAGCCATCACCCGCAGGTGGGCGGCGAGGAGGACGCTCTTCAGCGGCGTCCCCGCCGCCCGCGCGACGCGCTCCAGCCCCCGCACCAGCCCGGGGGGGAGGACGGTCCCCCGCGCCCGGGCCCCGTGGCCCGCGCCGTCGGCGAGCGACGGGGGCGCGGCGGGGACGGCGTCCTCCAGCGCCTCCGCCCAGAAGCCGCGGGCCGTCTCCGAGGCCAGCGCCTCGCGCTCCAGCGCCACGAACTCTCGGAAGGTGGCGGCCGGCGGGGGCGCCGGGGCGGGCTCCTCCTCGGCGAAGAGCATCCCGAAGAGCTCAGCCAGCAGCGCGGCCACGCTCCAGCCGTCCAGGATGGAGTGGTGCTCCGCGAAGCCGAGCTGGAAGGCGTCCGGCCCGCGGCGGTGCGCGTGGAAGCGGATCAGCGGCGCCGCGCGCCAGTCGAAGGGGCGGTGCCGCTCCGCCTCCATCCAGGCATCCACGGCGGCGTCCTGCGCGTCCGCCGCGAGCCCGGAGAGGTCCGTCACCTCCAGCGGGATCTCCACCCCGGCGCGGACGAGCTGCATGGGCTCGGAGAAGCCCGCCAGGTCGAAGCCGGTGCGGAGCACCGGATGGCGCCGCGCCAGCGCCGCCAGGGCGCCGCGGAGCCGCGACTCGTCCAGGGGCGCGCGGAGGTGGAAGGTGTTGACGTTCTGGTAGACGGCCTCGCCGGGGCGCCGCTCGGTGTGGTAGATCATCCCGAGCTGGAGGCGCGTCATGGGGTAGGCGTCCTCCACGCCCGCCGGGACGCGCGCCCGGTCCTCCGGCGAGAGGAGCGCGAACGGCTCCGTCCGCGCGGCGGCCTCGCGCGCCTCCGCGCGGACGTGCGGCGCCAGCTCGGCGACGGTCTGGAACCGGAAGAGGTCCTGCAGCCCGAAGCCGATCCCCCGGGCGCGCGCCTTCGCGAGCACCTGGAGGCTGCGGATGGAGTCGCCGCCGAGCGCGAAGTAGTTGTCGTGCACACCCACGCGGTCCACGCCCAGCGTCTCCGCCCACGCCGCCGCCAGCGCGGCCTCCACCGCGTCGCGCGGGGCCGCGTATCCCGCGCCCGTGTCCGGCCGCGAGCCGTCCGGCAGCGGGAGCGAGCGCCGGTCGGTCTTGCCGTGCGGCGTGAGGGGGAACGACTCCAGCACCACGAACGCCGCGGGGACCATGTGCTCGGGGAGCCGCTCCGCCAGCCGCGCGCGCAGCGCGGCGACGTCCACCTCCGCCGCGTCTCCCGCCACCCAGGCCACCAGCCGCCGCCCTCCGGCGCCGTCCTCCGGCGCGTCCACCAGCGCGTCGCGCACGCCGGGGTGCCCGAGGATGGCGGCCTCGACCTCGCCCGGCTCGATGCGGAAGCCGCGCACCTTCACCTGCTGGTCGGCGCGCCCCAGGTACTCCAGCCCGCCCCCGGCGCGGCGCCGGGCCCGGTCGCCCGAGCGGTACATGCGCGCCCCGGGCGGTCCGAAGGGATCGGGGACGAAGCGCTCCGCAGTGAGCGCCGGCCGCCCCAGGTAGCCGCGCGCCACCCCCGCCCCGCCAACGTGGACCTCCCCCGGGACGCCGAAGGGGACCGGCTCCAGGTCGGCGTCCAGCAGGTGCACCCGCAGGTCCGGGATCCCCTCCCCGATCACGCTCCCCGGCGCCGTCCCCGCGTCCTCCGCCGTCACGGGGCGGAAGGTGACGTGCACCGTGGTCTCGGTGATCCCGTACATGTTCACCAGCCGCGGGCGCTCGTCTCCGTGCCTGTCGAACCAGGGGCGGAGGCTGCGCGGCTCCAGCGCCTCGCCCCCGAACACGACCCACCGTAGCGCCAGCTCCTCTCCGCCCGCGCCGCTCGCCTCGTCGGCGCGCACCAGCTGCCGGAACGCGGAGGG
>DATABU010000515.1:0-9903 GCA_036259415.1 Longimicrobiaceae bacterium | reverse complement strand
GGGGCCGGGGGGAGGGGGTCTCCGTTGCCGTTCTCCCCCTCTCCCAGCATTGGGAGAGGGGGCCGGGGGGTGAGGGCCCGTCCGGCCCTCATCCCGCCACCTCCTCCGTCGCGGCCGGCTGGGGGGCCGCGGCCGGCTCGCCCTCGTCGAAACCCTCCACCCACGCACGCGCGGCCCGCCAGTGCCGCTCCGCCTCGGCGGGGGTGGAGGGCGCCCGCGCGAACTTCACGGCGTCGGCGTGGGCCAGCAGCGCCATGAGCGAGGCGGCGTCCTCGGACCGCACGTCCGGGACGGCCAGGGCCCGCGCCAGCTCGTCCGTGGTCAGGTCGGGGCTCCAGCGGGGGGAGAGGGCGCCCAGGTAGTCGCGCAGCGCCTCGGAGGTGAGGGTGTAGAACGCCTTCCACTCCCCGCGCTCCACGTGGCGGGCGGTCCGCGCGCGCTCCAGCGCGGCGAGGGCGCGCGAGCGGGGGTCACGCGGCTGAGCGCCCGGGCGGGCGCGCCTGCGCCGGAGCCAGCGGCGCACCAGCGTGCCGGTCGGGAGCAGCATGAGCGAGAGCACCACCAGGGCGGCCAGGAGCGCGACCAGCCGCCGGTCCCAGTCGGGGCCGAGCACGTCGTGCGGGCCGCGCGGCTCCACCCGCGACGAGTCTGCGGGGAGCACCGAGCGCACGAAGGGGAGGGCGAGCCGCACCCGCTCCGTCTCCACCCGCCCGTCCGCGTGCGCGACCCGCACGTCGGCGAAGAGCGGCGGCGGCGCCCCCGGCCGCCAGGCCACCATGGGGTAGGCGAACACCCGGTCCCCGGCGGCGGCGGCCCGCTCGATCCGGTCCCCCACCGGGTGCAGGTCGGGCGTGCTGTCCAGCCGCGCGGGGAATTCCGCCCGGGCGCCCGGCGGGAGCCGCGCGCGCAGCACCACCACGAAGCGATCGCCGACGGTGACGGTGTCCGGCCGCACGCCCACGGCGAACGTCGGCGCCGCCGGGGGCGGAGCCGGGTCCTGCGCCGCCGTGCGGGGCGCCGCGGCAAGGACCAGCGCGAGGAGCGGGAGCGCGCGCGGCACGGCGCTCACCGGCGCAGGCGGGTCTCGCGCCGGCGGAAGAACGCCAGCAGCGCCGGCGCGTAGCGCTCCCCCGTGCGGAGCTCGATCTCGTCCACGGCCAGGCGGCGGAAGAGCCGGCGCGCGCGGTCGCGGTCCTCCGTGAACGCGCGCGCGAACGCCTCCCGCACCTCGCGCCGCGCGGAGTCCAGCAGGAGCACCTCCCCCGTCTCCGGGTCGGAGACGCGCAGGAGCCCCATGTCCGGGAGCACCTCCTCGCGGTGGTCCGCCAGCCGCACCGCCACCACGTCGTGCCGCCGCGTGGCCACCCGCAGCGCGCGCTCGAAGCCCGGCCACTCCTCGCCGTAGCGGAAGTCGGAGAAGACGAAGACGATGGAGCGCGAGCGCAGCACCCGCATGGCGTACTCCAGCGCCTCCGGCGCCGCGCTCCCCCGCCCCGCCGGGCGGAAGGCGAGCAGCTCGCGGATGAGCCGCAGCACGTGGCGGCGGCCCTTGCGCGGCGGGAGGAAGAGCTCCACCCCCTCGGTGAACACCAGCAGCCCCACCCGGTCGTTGTTGCGGATGGCCGACATCGCCAGCACCGCCGCCACCTCCGCCACCAGCTCCGACTTGAAGCGCTCCACCGTGCCGAAGCGCATGGAGGCCGAGAGGTCCACCACCAGCAGCAGCGTCAGCTCGCGCTCCTCCACATAGCGCTTCACGTGCGGCACGCCCGTGCGCGCCGAGACGTTCCAGTCGATGGTGCGCACGTCGTCGCCCGGCAGGTACTCGCGCACCTCCACGAACTCCAGCCCCTGCCCCTTGAACACCGACTGGTACTCGCCGCTGAAGCGCGAATCCACCGCCCCGCGCGTGCGCAGCTCGATGCGCCGCACCTGGCGAAGGACTTCCCGGGATACCGGTTCGTGGGTGCCGGAGAGGTCGTGCATGGGCGGGCGGAGTGCAGGAAGTGAGCCGGTTGGCAGGGTTCGGGCGTGCCCCTCGCTGGCGCTCGGGTCGGGCTGCGGCTCCGTAGGGCACGATACAACTGTGCCCAACGGAGGCGAGCCCCGGGAAACGGCCCCCGGGTCTCGCCGCTTCGCGCTCGCATCCCTCACGCGGGCCACCAGCCGGAGCAGGCTGTTGTGGTTCCTGGGGAGCAGACTGGGAGGAGGTGGGGTGCTCCCGGAGGAAACGACTTGTGTACGAGCGAAGCGAGTTTGGCGTTTCCGCAGGGAGCGCCCCGCCGACGACCCCAGCCGCCGAAACCCGCCGCAGCGCCACGGCCCCCGACACCCGCGGCGTAGTACGGCAGAGGGAGACCGCCGCATCCCGGCCGTCTCCCTCCCACGCGTGCGAGCCGGCGAGCAGCGCGCTACGGCACCCGCACCGCCTCGAAGACCCGGCGCACGATCTCGTCCGCGGTGACGTCCTCCGCCTCGGCCTCGTAGGTGGTGATGACCCGGTGGCGAAGCACGTCCATCCCCACCGCCTTGACGTCGTCCGGCGTGACGTGCTTGCGGCCGCGCAGGAAGGCGTGCGCGCGCGAGCACACCGCCAGCGCGATGGTGGCCCGCGGCGAGGCGCCGAACTCCACCAGGGGCTCCAGCTCCCCCAGGCCGTAGCGGCGCGGCTCGCGCGTGGCGGTGACCACGTCCAGGATGTAGTCGCCCACGGTGTCGTCCAGGTACAGGCCGGCGATCGTCCTGCGCGCGGCCAGGATCTCCTCCGGGCCCACCACGGGGCGCACCGGGATCTCCTCCCCCGTGGACATGCGGCGGAGGATCTCCTTCTCCTCCTCGCGCGTGGGGTAGCCGACGCGCACCTTGAGCATGAAGCGGTCGACCTGCGCCTCCGGGAGAGGGTAGGTGCCCACCTGCTCGATGGGGTTCTGCGTCGCCAGCACCAGGAAGGGCTGCGGGAGCGGGAAGGTGGTCCCGCCGATGGTCACCTGCCGCTCCTGCATGGCCTCCAGCAGCGCCGCCTGCACCTTGGCCGGGGCGCGGTTGATCTCGTCGGCCAGGACGATGTTGGCGAAGATGGGGCCGCGGTGCGGGGTGAACTCGCCGGTGCGGACGTCGTAGATGGTGGTCCCCACCACGTCCGCCGGGAGCAGGTCCGGGGTGAACTGCACCCGCTGGAAGGAGGCGTGCACCGCGTCCGCCAGCGTGCGGACGGTGAGCGTCTTCGCCAGCCCCGGGAGCCCCTCGAAGAGCACGTGCCCCCCGGTGAGCAGCCCGATCAGCAGACGCTCGATCATGTACTCCTGCCCCACGACCCGCCGGTGCACCTCCGCGAGGATCCGCGAGGCGAAGGCGGGGACGGGCGAGGGGTCCGGGAGGCGCGGCGCGTCGGAGGCCATCGGGGGTCGTCTCAGGTCGCGGATTCGCCGTGGAGGGCGCGCTCCACCGCGTCGCGCACCTCCGCGGACCGGTCGCCGGCGAGGCGCTGGAGCACGCCGCGTGCCCGCTCCCCGCCGATGGCGGCCAGCGCGCGCACCGCCTCCACCCGCCCCTCCACGGGGCGGCGCGAGAGCCAGCCGCCGGCCTCCTCGCGCTCCGCCAGCGGCTGCACGGCGCGGGGGTCGCCCAGGCGTCCCAGCGCGCGGACGATCTCCGTCTCCACCTCCGCGTCCCCCTCCTGCCCCAGGCGCAGGAGCAGCGCGGCTGCGGCGGCCGGGACCCGCGTCAGCCCCAGCCCCAGCGCCGCGCCGCCGCGGATCCCCGGGTCCGGGTCGGAGAGGGCGCGCACCAGGAGCGGGACCGCCTCCTCCCCACCCAGCCTGGTGAGCGCCTGCACCGTCTCGCGGCGCACCCGCGCGTCAGGGTGCTGCACCGTGCGCGCGAAGTGCTCCAGCGACTCGGCCCCGGGGATCTCCCCCAGGATGTTCACCATGTTGCGGACCACGAACCAGCGCTCGTCCCCGGCCATGTCCTCCAGCAGGGGGATCCCCGTGCGCTCCAGCGCCACCAGCGCGTCGCGGTAGGCCCGGCGGGCCGAGCGGTCCTGCGCGTCGGTCAGCGCCCGCACCAGCGGCGTCACCGTCTCCGCCCCGAGGTGCAGCAGCGCCGACTGGAGCTCCGCGCGCTCCTCCTCCGAGCGGGCGCACCCCAGCCGCGCCACCAGCTCGTCCACCACCGCGGGGGTCCCCAGCTTCGCCAGCGCCAGCATGGTGTGCGCGCGGCGGGCGGGCGCGTGCCTCGCCAGCTCCTCCGCGTCGGCGCGCAGGCGGAGCACGACCGCCACCACCTGGTCCAGGCGCCCCTGCCCGGCCGCCCACTGCGCCGTCTGGCGCATCCTCTCCACGAGCTGTACCCGGTCGGCCTCCGGCGAGCCCACAAGCTCCGCCCGGAGCGCCTCCAGGTCCTCCTGCTCGACCCGCACCGCGGTCTGCTTCACCAGCTCGTACACCTGGTGCGCCGACCAGAACGACACGTTGAAGTCGACGCCGCCCCCCGGTGCCGCGGCCGGGGCGGCGGACGGCTTCGGCGGTTCCGGGGCCACGCCGTTGACCCGGAGGCCGCGCGTCCCCGCCGCGGAGAGGGCGGCCACGAACCCGCCCGCCGCGCGCACCACCCGCACCGGGAGCGCCGTCGCCGAGAGGAAGCGCCCCAGGTCCTCGGCGCGCGCCGCGTCCGCGCGCAGGGTGAAGGAGTGCACTCCATGCCCCGCCAGCCGCGCCGCGAAGCGGGTCACGTGCGCCGAGCGCCACGCCGCCCACTCCTTCCCCACCCGCAGCGAGGCGGGCTCCACGTCCACCCGCAGCTCGCCGCCCACCGCGAGCAGGTCGCGCTCCAGGCGCTCCAGCGCCTGCTCCAGCGTTGGGTGCGTCACCGGGTAGAACTCGCTCAGCGTGTACGCCTTGGCGAGGTCGCGGATCAGGGCCGGGGGGACGGGCGGCGTGGGCATGGGGGAGGTCAGCGCTTGATGCGCTCGCCGCGGTCCTCGTGGCGGAAGATCCAGGCCGCGAGCGCGCCCGGGCGGATGCGGCGGGCGCGCTCCCAGGGCTCCACGTCCCAGCGCGACCCCACCGCCGCGTCCCCGCACCCGTCCAGCTTGCGGCAGACGGCGGCCACGCGCTCGCGCCAGCGCGCCCAGTTGGCGGGGCGCAGGTCCACCCACCCGTTCTCCACGGTGCGCTCCCACGGCTCGCCGCGCTCCGGCCGGACCTTGACCTCCGCGCCGCAGAGCACGCGCTCGCCGTCGCGGAGGAGCACCGGGAGCCCGATGGAGAGGATGGAGGTGCGCAGCTCCGCGTCCTCCAGCACCAGCGCCTCGGCGCGCTCCGCCGCCATCTCCGGGTCGAGCATCGCCGCCGCGTCCAGCGCCCCGCCCGCCATCCGGCCCAGGATCGCCGCCTCGAAGAGCAGCTTGGAGAGGCGCGGCGGCCCCAGCATCTCGTAGGCGACGCTCTCCTTCCCGTGCTCCCGCTCCATCTCCTCCATCCGCGCGATGGCGGACTGCCGGAGGACGCCGGCCCGGTAGGTGGGGCCCGAGGTGGCCGCGTCCAGCGCCGCCACCACGTCGTGGCCGGTCGGCGCGCCGCGGATCTCCCGGACCACGTCCTGCGCGATCTCCTCCGGGGTGATGAACTCCATCAGCCCCAGCGCCGTGAGGGTCTCGAACTCCGGGGGCGAGAAGAGGCCGTTCTCCCCCGAGTCCACGTACACCCCGGTGAGCGGCTCGCCGACCTCGCGCCAGCTCCCCTCCGCGGGGCCGCCGGCCAGCAGCTCGCGCACCGGCAGCGGCGTCACGGCGTCCACCCGGGGGATGGGGCGCCCGCCCCGCATCACGTCGCCGAAGCCGATGCTCTTCCACGAGATCGCCGCGGTGGGCTTGATCTCCTTGACCGTCGGGGCGCCCGGCGTCCGCGCCATCAGGTAGAGGAGCAGCGTGTGCGCCCCCGCGATGGACGACTTCGCCAGCAGCACGCGCGAAGGCCGCTCCTCCGAGTGGGTGAAGGGGATGTTCAGCCCCATCCCGCCCGTCCCGGCCGTCCCCACCTTGACGTACACCCGGGTCTGGGCGCGCCGCATCACCTCCAGCGCCAGCTGCACGTGCCGGATCAGCTGCGGTAGGTACATGGTCGCCAGGTGCTGCTCCACCGCCTCCAGGTCCACCGACCCCGCGCGCGCCCGCTCGCGCAGCTCCGCCGCGCTGTCGAAGGCGTTCTGGTAGGCGAAGGCGGTGGCCGTGTTGATGGTGTCCACGATCACCTCCGGCCGGTGGCGGGCGATGACCCGGCCCAGCGCCGAGCGCTCGATCATCTCCTCCGAGAGCGGCCCCAGCAGGTCGTCCAGGATGCGTCCGCGGGCCTCCGGGTCGGCCAGGATGTCGCGGCGGTGGCGGTCCCGCAGGTCGTGCGGGAGGAAGATGTCGCCCCACTCCGCGGCGAGCTCCACCCCCTCCGCGTCGGGATCGCGGCGCAGCTCCTCCACGGCCTCCTCCGCCTCGTCCCGCGTCAGCCCCGAGATGACCACCAGCGCCGGCTTCAGCGGGAGGAGCTGGCGCGCGAGCGCCGTCCCCACCAGGCCGGACCCGCCCAGCAGAAGGATGCGAGAGCCCCGGATTTCCATGGAGCGCAGGGAGGTAGGAGTGAGGTGTGCCAGCGGCTCAGGAGCCGCGGTCCCGACGCATCAGGCCGCGCAGCTCCGTGGGTGAGACGACGCGCCACTTGCCGGAGGGGAGCTCGCCCAGCTCCACCGGCCCGAAGCGCCTGCGGACCAGCCTGCGCACGGGGTGCCCGATCGCCTCCATCATCCGGCGCACCTCGCGCTTCTTCCCCTCCTGGAGGACGATGCGGATGCGCCAGGTGTCCACGTCGGTCTGGTGCAGGCGGTCCACCGACTCGGCGCGGGCGACGCCGTCCTCCAGCTCCACGCCGGAAGTGAGCCGGCGCAGCTCCTCCGAGGTGGGGCGCCCGTCCACGTCCACCAGGTACTCCTTGGTGACGCCGTAGCTGGGGTGCAGGAAGCGGTTCGCGCCCGGGCCGTCGTTGGTGAGGAGGAGGATCCCCTCGCTGTCGCGGTCCAGCCGGCCCACGTGGAAGAGCGGGTGCAGCTTCGCCGGGAGCAGCTCGTAGATGGTCTTGCGCCCGTACGGGTCGTGGCGCGTGGTGACGTACCCCTTGGGCTTGTGCAGCGCCACCCAGAGGGTCTCGGTCTGCGCCTCCACCGGCTCCCCGTCCACCTCCACCCGGTCCACCCCGGGGACCACCTTGGTGCCGGGGGCGGTGACGCTCTCCCCGTTCACCCACACCCGGCCCTGGGCGATCAGCTCCTCCGCCGCCCGGCGCGAGGCGATCCCCGCCCGCGCGATGAACACCTGCAGGCGGACGGGCTCCCCCTCCGCCGACGGTCTACCCTGCCTGCGCGCCATCCTGCCTCCCGTCCTCGTTTCGCCGCGAAAGCACCACGGGGAGCTCCTCCGGGCGGGGGAGGTCCTCCGTGGAGCGGAAGCCGAAGTGCTCCAGGAAGCGGCGCGTGGTGCCGTAGAGGAGCGGCCGCCCCAGCCCCTCTCCCCGCCCCACCACCTCCACCAGCTCGCGCTCCTGGAGCGTCTTCAGCACCCCCCCGGAGCCCACCCCGCGGATCTCCTCGATCTCCGCGCGCCCCACCGGCTGCCGGTAGGCAACGATCGCCAGCGTCTCCAGCGCGGGCGCGGAGAGGCGCGGGTTGGCGGGGACGCTGTCGAAGCGCTCCAGCACCGGCGCGAACTCCGGCCGGGTGAGGATCTGCCAGCCGCCCGCCACCTCGAACACCCCGAAGGCCCGCCCCTCGCGCTCGTACTCCGCGCGCAGCTCGGCCACCGCCGCCTCGACCGCGTCCTCGTCCAGGTCCTCCCCCGCGCGGGCCAGCTCCGCCGCGCTGAGCGGGGTCTGGCTGGCGAAGAGCACCGCTTCCACGACCCGGCTGGGGCGCATCAGGACCGTGCAGGACGGCAGGGTGCGGGCGTGCCCCTCGCTGGCGCTCGGGTCGGGCCTGGGTGCCGGGGTAGGCTGCGGCCGCTCATCCCTCCTCCGCGCGGCGGCGGTACACCCAGAGCGGGGCGAAGGGGGCGGCCTGGCGCACCCGCACCTGGCTCCGCTTCGCCAGCTCCAGGCAGGCCAGCAGCGAGACCACGGCGTGCATCCGCGTCCCCCAGGGGGAGACCAGCGCGGCGAACTCCACCCGCCGGGACTCCTGGAGCGCCGCCAGCACCAGCTCCATCTTCTCGTCCATCCGCACGGGGCGGCCGCCGAAGCGGTACCCCGGCGGGGGCTCGGCATCGCGCGCGGCCAGGCGGAGCACGGCGTCCCAGACCTCGTCCCACCCGGTCTCCAGGGGGGCGTCGGCCAGCGGGGGGGCGGGGCGCACCTCCACCCAGCCGCGCGTCCACCTGCGGGCGCGCTCCCGCTCCGCCGCCTCCAGGTGGCCGGCGGCCTCGCGGAAGTGCTCGTACTCCAGCAGACGGCGGACCAGCTCGGCGCGCGGGTCCTCCTCCTCGCCGTCCTCGGTGCGCCGCGGGAAGAGCATCTGCGCCTTGATGCGCACCAGGATGGCCGCCATCTCCAGGAACTCGCCCGCGCGCTCCAGCTCCAGCCGGTCCACCCGCTCGATGGCGGCCAGGAACTGCTGGGTGATGCGGGCGATGGGGATGTCGAAGATGTCGACGTCCTGGTTGCGGATCAGGTGCAGCAGCAGGTCCAGTGGCCCCTGGAAGCGCTCCAGGTCCACCTGGTAGAGGTCGGGCTGCTCCTGCGGCGCCGCGGGGAGGGCCTGCAGCACGGTCAGCCCAGGCCGGCGAGCGCCTGCGCGAAGGTCAGGGCGCCGGCGGTGAGGAAGCGGATCGGCCAGACGAGGAAGGTGAAGCCGCCCAGGAAGAGGAGGGCGAAGAGGATCAGCATCCCGTAGCGCCCCAGCTGCCGGTACCGGACCGCGAGCTTCACCGGGAGCAGGTACACGATCACGTGCGACCCGTCCAGCGGGGGGATGGGGATGAGGTTGAACAGCGCGAGCAGGAAGTTGATGAAGATCCCCGCCTGGAACATCCGGACCAGGACCTCCCAGGTGGTCATCTGGGCGGGGAGAGCCTGCGCCGCGACGAGCGTCGCCGCCAGCAGCAGCGTGAACACCACCGCGAGCGCCAGGTTGGACGCGATCCCGGCCAGCGACACCAGGATGTCGCCGCGCTTGTAGTTGCGGAAGTTGCGCGGGTTCACCGGCACCGGCTTGGCCCAGCCCAGGATGGGGCCGCCGGTCAGCGCCATGATCCCGGGGACCAGCACGCTCCCCAGCGGGTCCAGGTGGGGGAGCGGGTTGAGCGTGATGCGGCCCAGCATGAACGCCGTGTTGTCGCCCTGGCTGCGCGCCACCCAGGCGTGCGCGACCTCGTGGACGACCACTGAGAAGATCAGAATCGGAAGCGCGATCAGGAGTTGTTCCATGCGCGGAAGCTAGCGGGGGGCGCGCGGGTTGTCAAAAGTGCACGGCCCGGCCCGCGGCTTGACAGGGCGGCCCCGTTTCGGTATTTTTCCGCTCTTGTGTTCCAGAGGACAGCAAGGAATCACCCCCGCACCGAATATACCGGAGGTCAGTTTGCCGAACGTCAAGTCCGCCGAGAAGCGGATGCGGACCAACGAGGTCCGCGCCGAGCGCAACCGGGCCCGCCGCTCCCGTCTCCGCAGCGCGCTCCGCAAGGTTCGCGAGGCTTCGGACGCCGAGACGGCCGGCAGCGCCCTCCAGGAGGCGATCTCGCTGCTGGACCGGGCCGCGTCCAAGCGCCTGATCCACCCGAACAAGGCCGCGCGGACCAAGTCCCGCCTGAACGCGTTCGTCCAGAAGAAGCTCGGCGCCGGCGCCTGAGCCGCCCGGCGTCTTCACGACGGG
>DATABU010000514.1:0-2184 GCA_036259415.1 Longimicrobiaceae bacterium | reverse complement strand
AGACCCGCGGGTCTGTTTCCGCGGGGCTCGCCTCCGTTGGCCGGCGTAGTGTGCCGGCCTACGGAGCCGCAGCCCGACCCGAGCGCCAGCGAGGGGCACGCCCAACCCCGTCAGTCCAACCCCGGTCGACTCACGCGTAGCGGACGATGCGCTCCAGCTCGTGCCGGTGGTGCGGGAACCCCTCCTCCGCGCCCCGGCCGACGGCGACCAGCGCCGGGATGCGGACGTTGGAGGGGAGGTCCAGCAGCTCCTTCACCGCCTCCGCGTCGAAGCCGGCCATGGGCGAGGTCTGGTAGCCGTGCGCCTCCGCCGCGAGCAGCAGGTAGCCCAGGGCGATGGACCCCTGGCCGGCTGCCCACGCCTCGCGCTCCGCCTCGGCCTGCGAGGCGAAGGTGCGGAGCAGGCTCTCGCGGGCGCGGGCCTTCTGCTCGGCGGGCATGCCGGGGTGCAGCACCTCGTCCACGCGCTCCAGCGTCTCGGCCATGTCGGTGTAGAGCACGATCACGGCCGGCGCGGACGCGACCTGCCGCTGGCCGTACGCCGCCGCGGCGAGCCGCTGCTTCAGCTCCGGCGTCTCCACCACGACGAAGCGCCAGGGCTGCACGTTGAACGCCGAGGGAGCCAGCCGCACCACGTCGAGGATCTCCTCGAGGTCGGCGTGCGGGATGGGCTCCGCGTCGAATGCACGGATGGAGCGGCGCTGCGCTGCGGCCTCGCGCACGCTCAGGACGTCGGTGACGGTTGCGCTCATGGTTGCTGCGTCCTCTCCCGGGATGCGTAGTCCTGCGCCTGGCCCGCCGACCGAGGCCGGCCCCGGCAGGATCACGGGTCATTTCGTTTATGCATGAACTATACAGCCATGATCGTGTTCCGTCAACCCGTCGGCGCCTGTGCCGCGGGCGACCGCCGCGTCCCGTCCCTCCGCCGCGTCCGTTCGTCCCACCGTACCCGGAGGCCGTCCCCGGAGCTTGCTGCGGGTGGACTCCGCGCGCCATCTTCCGTGCTCCGGAATATGACACCCGAGCCTCCCCGATGAGCGAGCCCGGCACCATCCACGAGATCGAGACGCCCGCCGCGCTGGTGGACGTGGACCGTATGCGCGCCAACCTGCGGCGGGCGGCGGAGTACTGCCGCGCGCACGGCCTGGCCTGGCGCCCGCACGTCAAGACGCACAAGACCCCGGAGCTGGCGGCCGAGCAGCTGCGCGCGGGGGCGGTGGGCGTCACCGTGGCGACGCCGCGCGAGGCGGAGGTGATGGCCGCCGTGGCCGACGACGTGCTGCTGGCGTATCCCCCGTTCGGCGCCTCCAAGCTGGCGCGGCTGGTTGCGCTCCCCGGGCGGGTGCGCCTCACCGTGGGGCTGGACTCCGCCGAGGCGGCCCGGGAGCTGGGGCGCGCCGCGCGTGACGCGGGGAGGCACGTGGGAGTGCTGGTGGAGGTGGACGCCGGGATGGGGAGGGTGGGCGTGCAGGCGCCGGAAGACGCCGTCGCACTGGCCCGGGCCACGGCCGACGCGGGGCTGGAGTACCGCGGGGTGATGTTCTACCCGGGCCACGTCCGCGGCCCCGTGGACGGGCAGGGCCCCGCGCTGCGCGAGCTCTCCGGCCGGCTCGCCGCCTTCCTGGAGGCGCTGGACCGGGCCGGGCTCCCGGCGGGGGTGGTGAGCGGCGGGTCCACCCCCACCTTCTGGCGCTCGCACGAGGTGGAGGGGATTACCGAGGTGCGTCCCGGCACCAGCGTCTTCAACGACCGCACCACGGCCCTGGTGGGCGCCTGCGCGTGGGACGAGTGCGCCTACTCGGTGCTCGCCACGGTGGTCAGCACCGCCGTCCCGGGGCAGGCGGTGGTGGACGCCGGCTCCAAGGCGCTCGCCCGCGAGGAGCTGCGCGCCGAGGGCGGCGGCTACGGCGCCCTCCTAGACCGCCCCGAGGTGGCGGTGAAGGCCGTCTCCGAGGAGCACGGCCTCCTCGACCTCTCCGGCACCGACTGGCGGCCGCGCGTCGGCGACCGCGTGCGCGTGGTCCCCAACCACGTCTGCGCCTCGGTGAACCTGCAGGAGCGGCTCTTCGGCGTGCGGGGAGACGAGGTCGTCGCCGCGTGGGAGGTGGCGGGGCGGGGAAGGGCGCCGTTCCGCGGCTGAGGCGTATCGGGACGCCCCGATTCCGTGGCGCGCCGCCCGGGTGGC
>DATABU010000513.1:0-2940 GCA_036259415.1 Longimicrobiaceae bacterium | reverse complement strand
CTGTGGATCGACCTGGGCGGCGTCCGCGCCGCGGGCGACCGGGTGGGCGCGCGGGTGACGTACGCCGGGCGGCCGCGCGTGGCGCCGCAGGCGCCCTGGGACGGGGGCTGGGTCTGGGCGCGGACGCCCTCGGGGGCGCCGTGGATCGCCACGGCGGTGCAGGGCGAGGGGGCGGACGTGTGGTGGCCGGTCAAGGACCACGTCTCGGACGAGCCCGACTCCATGTCCATCCGCGTCACCGTGCCCGAGCCGCTGGTGGTCGCCGCCAACGGCCGGCTGCGCGGCGTGGAGCCGGGACCGGGGGGGACGCGCACCTACCGCTGGTGGGTCTCCACCCCCATCAACGCCTACGACGTGGCGCTGAACATCGCCCCGTACCGGGTGCTGGAGACGGAGCTGGAGTCGGTGGCGGGCGGCCGCTTCCCGGTGGCGTTCTACGTCCTCCCCGAGGACGAGGCGCGCGGCCGGGCGCTGCTCCCCGAAATTTTGGACCACCTGCGCTTCTTCGAGGAGCTGCTGGGCCCCTATCCCTTCCGCGTGGACAAGTACGGGGTGGCCCAGACGCCGCACCTGGGGATGGAGCACCAGACCATCATCGCCTACGGCGCGGGCTTCGACAACGGCGCCATGACCGGGGGGCGCGACTGGGGCTTCGACGCGCTGCACCACCACGAGCTGGCCCACGAGTGGTGGGGGAACCTGGTGACCAACGCGGACTGGAAGGACATGTGGCTGCACGAGGGCTTCGGCAGCTACATGCAGGCGCTGTACATGGAGCGCAGGGCGGAGAAGCGTGGCTACCACGCCTACATGGACTGGCAGCGCGAGGGGCTCGCCAACCAGGGCCCGGTGGCGCCCCGCGAGTCGCGCACCTCGGGGCAGATCTACTTCGACGCGGGCGGCGACATCTACAACAAGGGCTCCTGGTTCCTGCACACGTTGCGCTGGACCGTGGGCGACTCCGCCTTCTTCCGCGCGCTGCGCCGCATGGCCTACCCCGACCCCGAGATGGAGCGGGCCACCGACGGACGGCAGACGCGCTTCGCCGACACGGACGACTTCCTGCGCATCGCGGAGCGCGAGTCCGGGCGGGAGCTGGGGTGGCTGTTCGAGGTCTACCTGCGCCAGCCGGCGCTCCCGCGCCTGGCGGTGGAGCGCGCGGGCGACCGCCTCGCTCTGCGCTGGGAGGCCCCGGGCGGGCGCCCCTTCCCCATGCCGGTGGAGGTGGAGGTGGACGGCCGCCGCCGCCGCGTGGAGATGCCCGGCGGCCGGGTCGAGCTGCGGGTGCCCGCCGGCGCGCGGGTGGTGGTGGACCCCGACGCCTGGGTCCTGCGCGAGGAGCAGGCACCCGTGGCGCCCGCGGCCCGCTGAGCGCCCGTCCCCGAACCCGACCCACGATGCAGCCGGTAAGCCGCACCGAGCCCCTGTCGCGCTCCGCCTTCCACGCCCGACTGCGGGACTGGTACGAGGAGGCGTTCGACGGCGACAGCGTGGGCGACTCGTCCTCGTACGGCGGCCGCCCCTGGGTGTGGGTTCGCCACGGGGGGAGCCTGTACGTGCTGAGCGCGGACACCACCTACGAGGGGGTGGGCGAGTACGTGGACCTGCTGGACGCCTACGGAGACGGCCTGGCCTGGGCCGCGGCCCCCGGGGCGCGCGAGCCAGGCGCGCTGGCGTTCGGCCCGGAGCGGCGGGTGCTCGACGCCTTCCACCTGCGCCGCGCCGACCCCGCCTGAGCGGGGGATCAGTGGGGTCCGCCGCCCCCGCACTCTCGGGCGATCCCCGCGGCGTCGTGGACGACCACGCCGTCCTCCGCGATCTCCAGAGGGATGCGCCGGCCCTCGCGCAGGTCGCGGCAGGCGAAGTGGAGCGCGTCGGCCACGGCCTCGTACTCCGCCGTGTGGATCCCGCCCCGGGTGCCCGGGATCTCCGCCCGGTAGACCACGACCCGCTTCCGCTCGCGACGATCTCTCGGCATCCTCCCTCGCTCGTCAGGGTCGTGCAGCTCTGCCGGACCGCCCTTGCTTCACCCGAGCGCGCCGCGTGTTCCACCGCCGCCGCACCGCACCCGCCCCACCCGGAGAGGTGACCATGCCCACCGCGCCCCGCGCCGCCCTGCTCGCGGCCCTGCTGGCCGGCGCCCTGCCGGCCGCGCTCCCCGCCCAGCAGACGCAGAAGCCGCCGCTGCACGGCCGCCACTGGATGGCCATCACCGGGAAGCCGCTGGCGGCCACAGCCGGGGCCATGATGTTCCAGAAGGGCGGCAACGCGGTGGACGCCGCCGCGGCCATGCTGGCGGCCACCTGCACCATGTGGGACGTGCTCAGCTGGGGCGGCGAGACGCAGGCGCTGATCTACGACCCGCGCACGAAGAAGGTGATCGGGATCAACGCGATGGGGGTGGCGCCCAGCGGGGCCACGCCGGAGCTCTTCCGCTCGCGGGGGATGGAGCACCCGCCGGAGTACGGGCCGCTGGCGGCCACCACGCCGGGAACGCCCGGCGGGCTGATGCTGATGCTGGCGGAGTACGGCACCCTCTCGCTGGCCGAGGTGCTCGCCCCCGCGATCCAGATGGCGGACGGCTACCCCATCGACGCGCAGACGGCGAACAGCATCGAGCGCAGCAAGGAGAGGCTGAAGCAGTGGCGCTACTCGCGCCAGGTGATGCTCCCGCACCTCGGAGAGGAGCGCGAGGCGCCGCACCCGGGCGAGGTCTTCCGCCAGCCGGACCTCGCGGCCACGCTGCGCAAGCTGGTGGAGGCCGAGCAGCAGGCGCTCCAGGCCGGCAAGAGCCGCACGGAGGCGATCTACGCCGCGTACGACCGCTTCTACAAGGGCGACATCGCCGACGAGATCGTGCGCGGCACGCGCGAGGAGGGCGGCCTCTTCACGAAGCAGGACCTCGCGACCTGGCAGGTGAAGATCGAGGAGCCGCTGAGC
>DATABU010000512.1:0-4710 GCA_036259415.1 Longimicrobiaceae bacterium | reverse complement strand
GGCGGCGACGGCCTCGTCCGGGATGGGCAGGCCCAGCTCCTTCTCCGCCTCGGCCAGCGCCAGCCAGAGCCGCCGCCAGGTGCCGAACTTGAAGGCGGGCGAGAAGATGCGCGACATCTCCGGGGAGGCGTAGCGCTCGGTCAGCGGGTTGCTGTAGCGGTCTATGGACATCGTAGGTTCCAGTCGGTTCCAGTCAGTACTTCCAGTCGGTTCCGGTCAGTACCGGCAAGCCGCTCCGGAGCCCGGCGGTACTGCTGCCGGTCTCCTGCGCGGGCTCGGCGAGCCCCGGGAACGGCTCCGGGTCTCACCTCGCCGGAGCGAGCCTCGCCAAACCGCCGGCGAGTCTCCCTCCGTACATCCTCATTTGGGTACTACGAACGGCGGAACTGCCCCCCGCCTCAGCGGTCGGGGGCCGCGTCCGTGCCGTCGTCGGTCGTCCCTCGTGACCTGTCTCCCGGCCCCTCGCCGTACCGCACCTCCCGCAAGAACAGGCCCTCCGGGGGAGCCGGGGGCGAGGTCTCCAGCCCCGGGGCCCCGGCCAGGAGGGCCGGGATCGCGGACTCCGGGCGCACGCCCAGGCCGACGTCCACCAGCGTCCCCACCAGGTAGCGCACCATGTGGTGCAGGAAGCGGTTGGCGGTGACGTGGAACTCGATCCCCACCTCCTCCCACGGCGCCCAGCGGGCTTCCGTCACGATGCAGCGGTCGCCGCGCTCCTCCTGGCCCGCCTTGGCGAACGCCCTGAAGGAGTGGTCGCCCAGCAGGGCGGCCGCGGCGCACTCCATGGCGGGGAGCTCCACCGGCTTCGCCAGCGGCCAGCACCACCGGGCGCGGAAGGGGGAGTGCGCCTCCGGGCGCAGGCCGACGCGGTAGACGTAGGAGCGGGCGACCGCGTCGTAGCGGGGGTGGAAGCGGGGGGGCGCCTCCGCCGCGTCGGCGATCCAGACGTCGCCGGGGAGGAGGGCGTTCAGGGCGCGGCGCAGGGCCTGCGCGGTCCACTTCGCCGGAGCGTCGGTGGCGGCCACCTGGCCGGTGGCGTGCACGCCACGGTCCGTGCGGCCGGAGCCGATCACGGAGGCGGGGCGGGCGAACAGGCGCGAAAGGACGCGCTCCAGCTCGCCCTGCACGGTGCGCTCCCGTGCCTGCACCTGCCAGCCGAAGAAGTCGCGGCCGTCGTAGTGGACGGTGAAGCGGATGCGGTGAGTCTCGGGGGCGTTCACGGGCGACAAGCTTGCCGGGCGCGCACCCCATGTCAAGCGCGGGGCGGGCGCCCGATTGACAGTCTCCGCGCGGCCTGGGTATGATCCGGCGGCGGATCCGCCGCCACCCGTTCCACCCGCAGCGACGGCCACCATGCGCACCCCTCCACCGGCCCGCACCGCATGAGCGGCGGCCTGCTCTCCGGCGAGGCCGCCGAGCTGTCGCTGGGCGAGCTGGTCCGCCTGGCCACCCTGCGATCCCTCACCGCCGCCGAGGCCGAGCGCGCCTTCTCCCGGGTGATGGAAGGGAACGCCACCCCCGTGCAGATGGCGGCCCTCCTGGTCGCCATCCGTGTGCGCGGCGCCGTGCCGGAGGAGGTGGCGGGCGGCGTCCGCGCCCTCCGCCGCGCCATGGTCCCCGTCACCGTGACGGAGCCCGAGGGGCTGGTGGACACCTGCGGCACCGGCGGCGGCGCGCTCACCACCTTCAACATCTCCACCGCCGCGGCGCTGGTCGCCGCGGGGGCGGGGGTGCGGGTCGCCAAGCACGGCAACCGAAGCTTCACCTCGCGCTGCGGGAGCGCGGACGTGCTGGAGGCGCTGGGCGTGCGGCTGGAGCTGGCGCCGGATCAGGAGGCGCGGGTGCTGGAGGAGACCGGGATCGTCTTCATGTTCGCGCCGCTGCACCACCCGGCCATGCGCCACGTGGGCCCGGTGCGGCGCGAGCTGGGGATGCCCACCCTGATGAACGTGCTGGGCCCGCTCACCAACCCCGCCCTGGCCCGCCGCCAGGTGGTCGGCGTCTCCGACCCCGCCCTGCTGGAGCTGATCGCGGGCGGCCTCCAGGCCCTCGGCCACGAGCGCGCCCTGGTGGTGCACGGAGAGCCCGGGATGGACGAGCTGAGCCCCATCGGGCGCACCGAGATCGTCGAGCTGCGCGGCGGCGAGCTGACCCGCTCCACCCTGGACCCCCGCGAATCGCTGGGCTGGGAGCCCGCCGACGTGGAGGGCCTGGGGGGGAGCGAGCCCGAGGAGAACGCCCGCACCATCGAGCGCGTCCTCCGCGGCCGCGCCGCCGGCTCCGCCCGCGACGCCGTCGCCCTCAACGCCGGCGCCGCCGTCTACGTCGCCGGCCGGGCGGAGTCGCTCGTGGACGGCATCCGCACGGCGGAGGAGGCCCTTGACGACGGCGCCGGCTGGGAGAAGCTGGAGGCGCTCCGGGCCGCGACGAGGCGGTAGGACGGGCACGGAGTCCGGAGCACACGACGACGAAGCCCCTCCGGCGCTTGCGGGAGCGGCCACGTCGTTCCGTCGTACCCACATCAAGATGTACGGGCGGAGACTCGCCGGCAGACTGGCGAGGCTCCCCCCGGCGAGGTGAGACCCGGGGCCGTTTCCGGGGCTCGCCGAGCCCGCGCGGGAGACCGGCAGCAGTACCGCCGGGCTCCGGAGCGGCCCGCCGCGAGTAAACTAGCTCGCCCGACGCCTGGACGAATCCGAAGAAGACGCCGTGCCGGGAGAAAACACCGCGCGCAGGTCCCACGGCCCCGGGAACGGAGCGGGCGTGGCCGACTCCAGCACCATCATCCTCTTCCCGTCGCGGGCGATGCGTCCCACCACGAACGGAACCGGCTCGACTCCCCGCATGGCTCGCCTCCTGCTGTAGTACCCTGCGCGCGGGGCGCGCGCGCAGGGAAAGGGGACCCGCTCCGCGCCGCAAGATGCGCGGCGCGCGGGCGGAACGCCAGACCGGCGATTCAGTACTTGCGGATCACGCCGACCACGATCCCCTGGATCTGGACCTCGGCCGGCTGGAAGTACATGGGCTGCATGGTCGGGTTCGCGGGCTGCAGGCGGATGCGCCCGTCGCGCTCCCGGTAGAACTTCTTGACGGTGGCCGACTCGCCCCCCACCAGCGCGACCACCATCTCGCCGTTCTCCGCGGTCTGGCGGGAGTTGACGATGATGTAGTCGCCGTCGCGGATCTGCTCGTCCACCATCGAGTTTCCCTTGACCCGCAGGACATAGTTGTTCCCCTTGGGGACCATGTCGTGCGGGACGGCGACGGTGGCGTCGTCGTCGCGGAGCGCCTCGATGGGGAGACCGGCGGCGACGGAGCCCAGGAGGGGGAGCTCGACGGCCAGCGTCCCCATCTCGGCGCGCACCACCTCCAGCGAGCGGCTCTTGTTGTAGTTCTTCCGCAGGAAGCCCTTTTGCTCCAGATTAGACAGGTGCTCGTGCACCGTCGCGAGGGAGGAGTAACCGAAGTGCTCCGCGATCTCCTCGAAGCTGGGCGAGTACCCGTACGCCTCGATGAAGCTTTCGACGTAGTCCAGAATCTGTCGCTGACGCTTGGTGAGTGCCATTCGAGGTCTCCGGGGAAGTCCGACGATTTGCGATCCGAAGAATCACCGAATAGAATTATACCCGAACGTAACCCGAAGCGCAAGACGGACGTGCGGAGCGGTCTGCCGCGGTCCCGCCGCCGCGCCCCGGGACCTGCTTTTCCGCCTTTCCGGGAGCGGGCGCCCCGCGCGTCCGGCCGAGGCCGCTTGAGCATCCTGCAGCGCATCGTGGACACCAAGCGGGGCGAGGTCGCCGCGCTCGCCCCCCGGCGCGCGGAGCTGCGCGCCCGCGCCGCCGACGCGGCGCCGGCCCGCGGCTTCGCGGCCGCCCTCCGCCGCCCCGGCGAGGTCCGCCTCCTGGCCGAGGTCAAGCGCCGCTCCCCCTCCGCCGGGGAGATCCGCCCCGGAGCCGACCCCGTGGAGGTCGCCCGCGCCTACGAGGCCGGGGGCGCGGCCGCCGTCTCCGTGCTCACCGACCGCGAGTACTTCGGCGGCGACCTGGACGCGCTCCGGCGCGTCCGCGCGGAGGTGGGGCTGCCGGCGCTCCGCAAGGACTTCCTCGTCGACCCCGTGCAGATATGGGAGGCCCGCGACGCCGGCGCCGACGCCGTGCTGCTCATCGCGCGCATCCTGGACGACGCCCTGCTGGCGGAGCTGCTGGGGCTGGCCGCGGAGTCGGCGATGGACGCGCTGGTGGAGGTTCACGACGCGGAGGAGCTGGAGCGCGCCCTCGCCGCAGGGGCGCGGCTGGTGGGCGTCAACAACCGCGACCTCGGGAGCTTCCGCACCGACCTGGAGCTCTCCGTCCGGCTGGCGCCCTCGGTCCCGGGCGGGGCGACCCTGGTGGCGGAGAGCGGGATCCGCACCGCGGCCGACGTGGACCGGCTGGGCGCCGCCGGGGTGGACGCGGTGCTGGTGGGCGAGTCGCTGATGCGGCAGGACGACCTGCGCGCCGCCGCCGCCGCACTCGCCGGGCGGCCCCGCGACCCCGCGGCCCGCCCGTGACCCCGTTCAAGGTGTGCGGGATCACCCGCCGCGAGGACGCCGAGGCGGCCGTGGCCACGGGCGCGGCGTTCCTGGGCGTGGTCCTCGCTCCGGGAGGCAGGCGGACCGTGGCGCCGCCCGTCGCGGAGGCGCTGCTTGCGGGGCTGCCGGCCGTCCGGGTG
>DATABU010000511.1:0-5682 GCA_036259415.1 Longimicrobiaceae bacterium | reverse complement strand
GCCGCCTCGCCGGACGGGACGGGGCTGGAGCGGCTCCGGCGCTTCGAGAGCGAGGTGCTGGCGGCCGCGCGCACGGCGGTGGTCTACGGCTTCCCCGCCGCGGGCCCGCGCGGGCTGGCCTCGTCCCCCGCGGCGGCGTGGGCCGCCGGGCCCAGCGGACCCACCGGGCCCACGGGGCCGGTGGAGACCGCCGTCACCCCGCAGGGGATGCTCTCCGCCTTCACGCCCGGTTTCGAGCGGTGGCAGGAGCTGGTGCTGGCGCAGAACGCGGGCGAGCGGCTGGCCTACACCGACGTGCGCGGCCGGCTGCGCGAGGCGCTGCTGGCCAACCAGCTCTTCCTGGTGGTCTCGGACCCCGCCCGGCTCTACGAGCACTGCTCCGCCACCTACCGGGTCACCGACGCCCTGGTGCGGCGCCTGCGCGCGGAGGGGGCGCCCGCGGCGGTGGCGGCCGCCGCTCAGCGGCTCGCCGGGTACGTCTTCCACTCGAAGGACTACTTCGTCGCCGAGCTCCGGCGGCAGCTGGACGAGGAGGACTTCCGGGCCTGGGAGGAGCCCCTGGTGCGGGGCGCCGAGCTGGCGCAGCTCACCCTGGGCGGGTGGACCTTCGACCTGGCCTCGGCCGCGTGGGGCGCTGGCGAGGCGGCGACACTGCTCGTCCTCAAGTTCGGCGACGCCGACCTGCGCTCGCTGGCGGGCGACCTGTCGCGCTGGACCCTCCCCGCCGACTTCAACGCCAGCCCGGCCGAGACGCAGCAGCGGCTGGTGCGCTTCCTGGACCAGGCCGTCGAGCGCGCCCCCAGCGAGCCCGAGCTGCAGCCGTTCGTGCGCACCGTGCTGGGCGAGGGGGACGGTGGACGGGGCGTTTGGAACGGGGTGCTCTACCTGAACCCGGCCGTCCCGACCAACGCGTTCCCCCCGGAGATCGCCGCGCTGGCCGCCGGGCTCCCCCCGGGGCCGCTGCGGGCGCACCACCTGGGCGTCACCCTCTCGTCGTTCGCCGTGCGGGGCGGCGCCGTGCAGATCGACGACTCGTCGCTCTTCGGGCTGATCCTGTACGACGACCCGGCCGACCTGGTGTTCCGGGGGGCGCCGTACGACTTCAAGGTGCTCTCGCTGCGGGTGCGCTTCGCCAACTCGGCGCTGGCCTCGTTCACCAGCCAGGTGGAGCTGCTGGTGGCCCGGCTCTTCGGCGAGCCGGGGACGCTCCAGGACAGCCTGCGCGGCAACAACCTGCTGCTGGACGGAACGCTGCAGCGGGGCGCCTACCGCTTCGCCAGCGCGTCGCGCAGCCGCTTCGCCATGGAGAGCCGCGTCCTGGACCAGGTGACCGTCTCGCGCGCCAGCTTCGTGACGGTGCCGGCCGAGGCCGCGCAGCGGCGCACCGTGGCCCGCTTCGTCCTGGACGGGTCCATGGGGTTCCGGCGGCTGGGCGACTTCGACCTGTTCGGCTTCGGGCCGGCCCCGAAGCCCTCGGACGGCGGCGAGCTGGTGTTCGGCAACCTGTTCGTCTCCATGGAGTTCGACCCGGACGACCCCGGGGCCTCGCGGAGGTTCGCCTTCGTGGCGGGGCAGATGGGCCTGGACGCGGGGAGCAGCCGCGCGCGCCCCGAGAGCCTCCCCCGGCGCTTCCCGCTGCGCGCCGCGGCCATGCGCCAGGGCGAGCGCGTGACCGACGCCAAGGGGCGTGAGAAGGTGGCCATGCCGCCGGACCTGGGCTTCATCCCCGTGGAGTCGCCGCTGGGCGACGGCGGGCTGGGCGACGAGTGGTACGGGCTGGAGATGACGCTCAGCTTCGGGAGCCCGGGGGCGCTCGCGCCCCGGCTCGGCTTCACCGGGGCCCTCCTGGCCGCCTGGTCGCCCGCGGCCGACGCGCCCAACGTCGCCGTCGGCATCCGCCTGCCGGGCTCGGAGGGCGGCAAGAAGTCGCTCACGGTCATGGGCCCCCTGAAGCTGGGGATCGGTCGGCTCTCCTTCCTCTTCGACCCCTCCACCCGCGGCTACCTGCTGCGGCTCCAGAACGTGGCCCTCTCCTTCCTGGGGCTCAGCTTCCCCCCCGGCGGGCGGACCAACGCCCTGCTCTTCGGCGACCCCGACCCGCGCGCCGGGAACTCCGCGCTGGGGTGGTACCTCGCCTACAAGAAGGACAAGCCGAAGGACGACGAGCTGAAGCCCCTGGTGCCTCCGCGCGGGCTCCCCGCGCCGGCTCCCGGGGCGGACGCCGACTGCATCCCCTGTCGCGAGGCCGCCGCCGCGGCCGCCGACGCCCACCCCGACGGAGACTGACCGCCGTGGCCAGCAGGATGACCTTCCAGTTCCTGGACGTGGGGATGGGCGACGGCACGCTGGTGCAGATCCGCCCCGAAGGCCAGGCGTACGATACGCTGGTGCTGGTGGACTTCGGCGAGGAGAAGTCGCAGTTCAAGGTGGCGCTGCAGGACGCGCTCACCTACATGCGGCGGACCGTCGCTGCGAACAGCAAGGGCCGCGGTTCCGAGGTGCCGTACATCGACTACCTGTTCATCACCCACTCCGACGCCGACCACCACAACAAGCTGTCGGAGCTGGTCAAGCCGGCGTTTCCGGGCTACGAGGACAAGCCGCTGCACTTCGGCGCGGTGTACTACGGGGGCGTGGGAACCGAGTACGGCACGCTGGTCGCCGACCTGGAGAAGCTGTCGAAGTCGGTGAGCGACCTCCGGGACCAGTACCACGCCAGGATCCTCCCCGACAAAACGGTGGTTCCCGACTTCGAGGTGGGCGACATCAAGGTGTACATCCTGTCGGTCAACTATCCCAGCAAGACCGGGAAGACGAACCCCAAGAGCATCGTGCTGATGTTCGACCTGGGGGGGCAGAAGGTGATCCTGCAGGGCGACGCCGAGAAGGGCACGGAGGGGTGGATCCTCAAGGAATTCGGGCACATCCCCGGGTTCCTGGAGGTGGTGGGGCACAAGCTGGGGCACCACGGCTCCAACGGCGGCACCTCGCCCGAGTGGGTGGCCGCGCTCAAGCCCAAGGCCATCTTCGCGAGCGGCGACTTCAACTGGGCGCACCCGTACTGCAACCCGATCTGCCGGGTGCTCGCGGGCAACACGCTGGCGGCCTACGACGACCTGTGGTACTGCTGCGGGCACCGGGGCGAGTACTTCAACAACCACCACTCGGTGGCCGTCTGCATGAACCTGTGGTACTTCGTGAAGAGCCCGAAGGCCGAGCCTCTGATCGTCTTTCCCGGCCAGGAAGTGAAGTGGGCCGGGACCGGGGTCACCTTCGGGGTGCAGTGGGCGCTGCAGATCACCGCCGGCGCCAAGCCCAGCCTGCTGCGCACCGACGCGGTGATCCCGTACGACGTGCTGAAGATCCCCCCGGGGTGGGACTGCAGCAAGAAGGCGCTCCGCGGCCTGGCGGATGCCCCGACCGCGGAGATGGATGGAGAGGACTACTTCACGTTCTCCACCGTCCCCCCGGTCACCCTCTGACGCCCCTCACGCCGCCGGCCATGGCCACCTGCGCGATCGACGACCTCGCCGCACTGATCCGCTGCCTCCAGGGCGCCGAGGAAGGGCCCGCGGAGGCCCGCTTCATCCGCCTGCGCGCCGAGCTCTTCGCAGCGGCGGGGGAGCTGGCCGGCTGCTTCGGCCCGGGCACGGCGGAGCTGCGCGTGGAGCAGCGCGACCCCGGGACACCGCTGGTACAGCCGTACCCGCCCGAGGCGCCGGTGGAGGTGCGGGTGGTGGGGAGCGCGCGCCCGTTCACGCACGGCGCCCGCGCGCTGGACTACGAGACGACGGTCACCGGCACCGTGCCCGCCGCCGGCGCGCCGCTGCTGCGGCTGGAGGCGCGTCCGGCCGGCGACGGCTGGAGCTTCGCGGCCAACTTCCCGGCGTTCCCGAAGTACCGGGGCAGCGACGGCGCCAGCACCACCTGGAAGGACTCGTTCTTCGGCGACGCCGCCCTGTCGCGGGCGGTCTTCCGCGCGTCCAGCACCGAGCCGGGCGGGGTACGCATCGCGGCCGACCTGGACCTCTCCGCCGGCGCGCTGGAGGTGCTGGCGCAGGTCCTCCCACAGACCCGCGTGGCGGTGGAGGGGACGGTGCGGCCGCGTGACGCCGCCTTCCCGCTGGTCGCGCTGTCCGGGCCGATCCCGGACTACTCCATCGAGCGCCTGGCCGAGCTGTCGCTGGAGCTCGGCACCGCCGACGCCGGGGGGCCCGACGGGAAGGGCGAGTCCACCCTGTTCGTGGCGGGCGCCACGCAGGTGGGGAGCATGCCGCGCCTGCGGCTGCGCGTGCCGGCGCTGCAGGGCGGCCCCTCCTGGGTGCTGGAGGGGAGCGTGGACGACCCCGAGCGCTACTCGCTGGCCGCGGGGCTCTCGGCGCTGGTGCAGTACGCGGGGGGCGGGCAGCCGCTGTCGCTCCCCGCGGGGCTGGACATGCTGGGCTCGCTGCACCTGGAGGCGGTGACGATCGGGGTGGCGGCCACGCGCACGCCCCGGATCAACACGGTGGGGTTCCGCGTCGCCAGCGCCCCGGGGACCCGGTGGACGGCGCCGATCCTGGGGCTCACGGTCAGCGACTTCGTGGTGGAGTGGTTCGTGTTGTCGCCCTTCGCCTCGCCCTCCCTGGTGGGGAGCGTGAGCGGCGTGCTGCGGCTGGGTGAGGCGGCCGACGCGCCGCGGCTGCGCACTCGGGTGGACCTGACGGGGCTGGACACCGCCTTCGCGCCCGACGTGGCGGTGAGCGCGGAGCTGGACCCCGCCTACCCCATCCGCATCGGCCAGCTCTTCGAGCGGTTCACCGGGCTGGAGCTCGGGCTCGACCTGCGCGTCAGCGAGATGATGCTGGGGGCGGAGACCGGGCCGCGCACGCTGCGCTTCACCGCCACCCTGGACGGCGACTGGCCGCTCCCGGTGCCGCTGGTGCGCTTCGAGCGCATGCAGTTCGTCTTCCTGTACGGCCCCAACGGGTACTCGGGGTCGGTGCTGGCGCACGTCTCCCTGGCCGACTTCCCCTTCTTCGCCCAGGCCGACTACCGGGGGACCGGCAAGGGGTGGCGCTTCTCCGGCGGCCTGCGCCCGGAGGGGCAGCCGACCAACCTGCAGACGCTGGTGAACGCGGTGGCCGGCGGGCGCTACCCGGACCTCCCCGCGAACCTGGGCAGGATCGAGCTGCGCCGGCTCCTCCTCGACTTCGACACGTCCACGCAGGAGTTCGGCTTCGACGGCGTGGCGGGGTGGCCGTTCGACTTCCCCGACCTGGGGCTCAAGCTGGACATCGAGGCCGAGCTGTCGTTCAAGTCGCGCCCGGCGCCCGCGTTCCTCGCCGCCTCCACCGCGGCCGCCACCACGACCGCCGTCGTCGTCGGGGACGCCACGGCCGGGCGCGTCTACGAGGGGTTCGTGCGGGGCACGCTGAAGGTGAACGACTTCGCCGTGTCGGTGATCTACTCCTTCGACGTGGAGAAGAACCGCACCCTCACCTTCGCCGTGCGGTACCGCGACCTCACGCTGCTCTGCGTCCTGTCCAAGAACCAGAAGCAGCAGACGATCCTCCGCGCGGGGCTGAGCGGGGTGAGCTTCGGCGACATCGTGGAGTACCTGGTGGGGCTGGTGGACCCGCAGCTCGGCTTCCGCCTCCCCGCGCCCTGGGACGTGCTCTACCAGCTCCGCTTCGACGACCT
>DATABU010000510.1:0-3305 GCA_036259415.1 Longimicrobiaceae bacterium | reverse complement strand
CCCGGGCCGGCGGCGCGGTTCAGCACCACCCCGGCCAGCGGGAGGTCCGGGTCGAACCCGGCGATCCCGCGCACGACCGCCGCGGCGGTGCGGGCCATCGTCCACACGTCCAGCACCAGCACCACGGGCGCGGCCAGGAGGCGCGCCGTCTGCGCGGTGGAGCCCTCGTCCGAGAGCGCCGACCGCCCGTCGAACAGCCCCATCATCCCCTCCACCACCGCCACGTCCGCCTCCCGGCCGCCCGCGACGGCGCGGCGGAACAGGGCGCGCAGCGTGTCCGGCGGGAGGAGCCACCCGTCCAGGTTGCGGGCGGGGCGCCCGGCGGCCGCGCGCAGGTGGGTGGGGTCCACGTAGTCGGGCCCCGCCTTGAACGGAGCCACGCGCAGCCCGCGCTCGCGGAGCAGGCAGAGCAGCGCCGCGGCCACGGTGGTCTTCCCCTGGCCGGTGCCGGGGGCCGCCAGGACCAGGCGTGGGATGGGGAAGTCGGTCATCGCGGGAAGATGGACCGCGGCCCGCCGCCCGTCCACCCCGTTTGACAGCCCGCCCACCCTCCGGGTAGACTCGGCCGGTCCCGTCGTCCGCCACCCCGTTCGCGACCCCGCCTTGCCCGCACGCACGCTGATGGTGCAGGGGACCTCCTCCGGCGCGGGGAAGTCCCTCCTCACGGCCGCCCTGTGCCGCATCTACGCCCGGCGGGGGGTGCGCGTGCTCCCGTTCAAGGCGCAGAACATGAGCAACAACGCGGCGGTCACCCCCTGCGGCGGGGAGATCGGCCGGGCGCAGGCGCTCCAGGCCCGCGCCGCCGGCGTGGAGCCGCGCCCGGAGATGAACCCGGTCCTCGTCAAGCCGCTCGCCGACACCCGCTCGGAGGTGATCGTGCTCGGCCGGCGCGACGCGGAGCTGACGGCGCTCCCCTGGACCGGGCGCGGTGCGGCGCTGTGGGAGGCGATCCGCGGCTCGCTCGCGAAGCTGCGCGCGGAGGCGGAGCTGGTGGTGATCGAGGGCGCGGGGAGCCCGGCGGAGGTCAACCTCCCCGACGCGGTCAACATGGGCGTGGCGCGGGAGGCGGACGCCCCGGTGCTGCTGGTGGCCGACATCGACCGGGGCGGCGCCTTCGCGGCGCTGTACGGCACCTGGGCGCTGCTCCCGGAGGCGGACCGCGCCCGCATCGGCGGCTTCGTGCTCAACCGCTTCCGGGGCGACGCCGCACTGCTCGCCCCCGCTCCGGAGATCCTGCGGGAGCGCACCGGCGTCCCCACGCTGGGCGTGGTCCCCTGGCTGCGGCTGGAGCTCCCGGACGAGGACGCCGCCTCGCTGCGGGACCGCGGCGCCGGCGGCGCGCTCACCATCGCCGCGGTGCGGCTCCCTCACCTCGCCAACTTCGACGACCTGGACCCGCTCGCCGCCGAGCCGGGGGTGCGGGTGCGCTGGACCGACCGCCCCGAGGCGCTGGCCGGCGCCGACGCCGTGGTCCTCCCCGGCACCCGCAACACCACCGCCGACCTGCGCTGGCTCTGGGAGAGCGGGCTCGCCGCGGCGGTGCGCGCGCGGGCTGCGGCCGGCGTCCCCGTGGTGGGGCTGTGCGGCGGATACCAGATGCTCGGCGCCTCGGTGGCCGACCCGCTGGGGCTGGAGGGCGGCGGCGAGGTCTCCGGGCTGGGGCTGCTGGACGCGCGCACCGTGCTGGCGGAGGCGAAGACCACGCGCCGGGCCCGCGGGCGGTGGAGCTGCCGCGCCGGCCCGCTGGCGGCGCTCCGGGGGACGGAGGCGGCCGGGTACGAGATCCACCACGGGCGCACCGAGCTGGGGCCCGGGGCGGAGCCGCTGCTGGAGGTGGAGGGCGAGCCCGCGGGCTCCGCCGCCGGGGCGGTCTGGGGGTGCTACCTGCACGGGGTGTTCGCGGACGACGCCCTGCGCGCGGCCTGGCTGGGGTCGCTGCGGGCGGGCGCCGGCGCGGGCGGAGGCTGGGAGGCGCGCCTGGACCGGGAGCTGGACCGCCTGGCCGACGCCGTGGAGGCGGCGCTGGACATGGCCGCGGTCGACCGGCTCGCCGGCCTGGCCGGGGCGCGGAGGTGAGCGGGATGGGGCGGATCGTGCTGGTGACCGGCGGGGCGCGCAGCGGCAAGAGCGGCTGGGCGGAGCGGCGGGCCGCGGAGCTGGGGGGCGGCGCGGTGACCTACGTCGCCACGGCGGAGGCGCTGGACGCCGAGATGGCGCGCCGCATAGCCCGCCACCGCGCCGAGCGCCCCGCGGCCTGGGCCACGGTGGAGGCGCCCCGCCGCGCGGCGGAGGCGGTGCGGGCGGCGGCCACGCCCACGGTGCTGGTGGACTGCATGACGGTGCTGGCCTCCAACGCCCTCCTCGCCGCCGAGGCGGAGGGGGAGGAGGCCGCGCTCGCCGCCGTCCGGGCCGAAGCGGAGGCGCTGCGCGACGCGGCGCTCGCCCGCGCGGGGACCACGCTGGTGGTGACCAACGAGGTGGGGATGGGGGTGCACCCGCCCACCGCGCTGGGGCGCTGGTACCGCGACGCGCTGGGCCGCGCCAACGCGCTGCTCGCGGCCGCCGCGGAGGAAGTGGTGCTGATGGTCAGCGGGATCCCGGTGCGGGTCCGCTAGCCCCGGCCGGGAAGATCCCCTCCATCGCCGCCTCCAGCGCCCGCCGCAGCTCGTCCGCGTCCGCCCCGCGGTGGAACGCGGCGACCGCCGCCGGCCGCAGCATCTCCGCCAGCTCCGCGCTGCGCCCCTCGTCCGGCGCCCCCCGCGGCGGGAGGTCGGCCACCCGGGTCCCGCGCGGCCCCCGCGTCTCCACGACCCCGCGCCGCTCCAACTCCGCGTACGCCCTCGCCACCGTCCCTGGGGCGACGTCCAGCCGCTCAGCCAGGTGCCGCACCGGGGGGAGCCGCCCGCCCGGGACCAGCGTCCCCGTCGCGACCGCCTCCTCGACGCGGGCGACGACCTGCTCCCAGATGGGGAGGTCGGAGGCGGCGTCCAGCTCCAGGGCGAGCTCCCCGCCCTCTCCGGCCGCCTCGTTCTGCGCATCCAGCTCTTCCAGCAGCGCGGCGGCGCTCCCGCTCCCCTCCCCCCGCAGCCCCTGGAGCAGGTGCTCGGGCTCGATGGCGCCCCCTCCCGCCGCGGCCTCCGCCCGCTCCATCACCCCGCGCATCCGCGGCGTCAGGGGGAAAGCCCCCTCCAGCTCCACCGGGACCGCGTCGCGGAGGTAGATCACCTGCGGCTTTTCGCGCAGCACGGTCTCCTCCGCGCGGGAGCGGAGCCGCTCCAGCTCGCCCCTCGCGGGGAGCAGGCTGC
>DATABU010000509.1:0-6060 GCA_036259415.1 Longimicrobiaceae bacterium | reverse complement strand
ACGGCGAACGGCACCACGAACTCCGAGCGGTCCCAGGCCAGCCGGAGCGCGCCGCGCGCGCCGTCCGGCTCCGCGCGGATGGTGAAGCGCTCCACCGGCTCGGCCAGCTCGCGGCGGCGCATGGGCACGCGGCCGAGGTCCTGCGCGGGGTCGTAGGCGGTGCCCTTCTGGCCGGTCTGGCGGTTGACGATCAGCGTGCCGCCCGCCTCCTCCGGGATGGAGAAGAGCGTGTAGTCGCCCGCGGGGACCACCAGCGTCGGACCGGACGGGTCGCCGAGCACGATCTCCCGGTCGGTGGACAAGTGGGTGGCACGGTTGGCGCCGGTCCTCCAGACCTCCCCCCACTGGACCACGTTCCCGAAGATGTCGCGGCCGCGACGCACCGGGACGCCGTAGTCCAGCGCGATGCGGGCGCCGCCGACGGTGAACTCCTCCTCCGCGCGCCCCGACAGCTCGCCCATCCCCCGCCCGGCGCGGTCGGCCGCGGCCCAGCGGCGCGCCGGCGCGGCCACGTCCAGCCAGGGGACGCGGGTCACCACCACCTTGCGCGTGGTCTCCGCGGCGTCCAGCTCCAGCAGCCGCCCCGCGGCGTCGGTCCGGACCGTGGACGGACCGCGCAAGGGGTGCGTGAGCGTCACGCGGTCGGGCGCGGTGCGCGCGAGCCGGTACTGGAGCGCGCGGCCCCCGGCCAGAAAGGGCCGGGAGACGGTGTCGCCCGCGGGAACGGCGGGGAGCGCCAGCTCGAACGGCCAGTGCACCAGGTCCACCCAGGGGAGCGCCTCGGGCCCGGCCTCGATCCGCGCCGTCCGCGTGGAGTCGCCCTCCGTCAGCCGGCGCGTCCAGCCGCCTCCCTCCGCGGGCTCGACGGTCTCGGTCCGCAGCGGGGGACGCGACGGGTCGGCGGGGTCCAGCACGCGCTCCTCGTAGCGGCGCATCCGCCCCTCGGGGGTGAGGTCGAGCGTGTAGCGCCGCAGCGTGGTGCGGGGCGAGCGCACCGCCACCTCGGCCGCGACGTGGCCGGGGGTGCGCACCCAGCGCTCCAGCGCCAGGGTGTCGCTGCCGAGCACGGTAACCAGCGCGGCGCTGTCCGCCGCTGGCCGCTGCGCCGCGGCGGGCGCGGCGGCGAGCGCGACCAGGGCGGAGAGGAGCGGTAGGGCGGCGCGGCGGCGTACGGACGGGAGCATGTCACCTCCTCCGGATCGGTATGCGTCGTCGGGTCGTCGTGCCGACAAACCTGGCCCGCGCGACCGCCGCCGCACAAGCCCGGCCGGCCCTCGCGGGCGTTCCCGCCCGCCGCTAGATTGCCGCTCCCTTCCCACCCGTCCGCCGCCGCCGATGCCGCACGCCCCGTCCGTCGTGGACCTCCGCTCCGACACCGTCACCCGGCCCTCGCCGGGGATGCGGCGCGCCATCGCCGAGGCCGAGGTGGGCGACGCGGTCCTCGGCGACGACCCCACCGTCAACGAGCTGGAGGCGTACGCCGCCGGGCTGCTGGGGAAGGAGCGCGCGCTCTTCTTTCCCAGCGGCGTGATGGCGAACGTCACCGCGGTGATGGTGCAGGCGTCGCCGGGGACGGAGGCGGTGATCGACGCGGAGGGGCACGTCCTCAACTGGGAGGAGGCGGGCGCCGCGGCGCTCGGCGGCGTCCAGCTGCGCGCCGTGCCCACGCCCGACGGGCTGCTCACCCCCGCCGTCGTCGCAGCGGCGATCCGCCCCCGCTCGCCGTACGTGGTGCAGACCTCCCTGGTCTGCCTGGAGAACACCCACAACAGCGCGGGCGGGCGCGTCCTCCCCCTGGAGCAGGCGCGCGCCGTGGCGGAGGTGGCGCGGGAGCGGGGCGTGCGGGTGCACCTGGACGGGGCCCGGCTCCCCAACGCGGCGGTCGCGAGCGGCCATTCCCTCAAGGAGCTCTCCGCCCCTGCCGACACTGTGATGGTCGCCCTCTCCAAGGGGCTCGGCGCGCCGGTGGGCTCGGTGCTGGCCGGGCCGGCGGAGGCGATGGAGCGGGCCTGGCGGGTGCGTCGCCGCCTCGGCGGGGGGATGCGGCAGGCGGGGATCCTGGCGGCGGCGGCGCTCCACGGCCTGCGCCACAACCTGGGGCGGCTGGCGGAGGACCACCGCCGGGCCCGGGAGCTGGCCGCGGCGGCGGACGCGGTGCCCGGGCTCGCGGCGGACGCGCCGGAGACCAACATCGTCATGGTGCGGCTGGAGGACCCCCGCCTGGTGCCGGAGGCGCTCCTCGCGGCGCTGGAGCGGCGCGGGGTGAGGCTCACGCAGTTCGGGCCGCGGCGGCTGCGCGCCGTGACGCACCTGGACGTGGACGACGCCGGGATCCGGCGCGCGGCGGAGGCCCTGACGGACGCGGTCGGGGATCTCGGCCGAGGTGGCGCAAATGCTTGAAAATCGTTAAATTTGGGGGTGATCGCGGGCACCTTCGTGGACGTTCTTCGACGAACCCCTTTCGCTTTTTTTTCGGGAACCGCATATTGGTGCCGGGGTACCAGTCCATGCTCCGGCCGGTCGAGAGTGAACGCGAGAAATTGACGAGGAAACGCATGGCAACAGTCGAGATCAGCGACGACAAGAAGAAGGCTCTGAGCGTCGCCATCGGGCAGATCGAGAAGTCCTTCGGCAAGGGCTCGATCATGCGGATGGGCATCAACGGTCCGAAGGTGCAGGTCGCCGCGATCCCGACGGGCGCCATCAACCTGGACGCGGCCATCGGCATCGGCGGGATCCCGCGCGGGCGCATCACCGAGATCTACGGGCCGGAGTCGTCGGGGAAGACCACGCTCTGCCTCCACGTCATCGCCAACGTCCAGAAGACGGGCGGCGTGGCGGCCTTCGTGGACGCGGAGCACGCGCTGGACATCGAGTACGCCCGCAAGCTGGGCGTGGACGTGGACAACCTCCTCGTCTCGCAGCCGGACACCGGCGAGCAGGCGCTGGAGATCGCCGAGGTGCTGGTCCGCTCCAGCGCCGTGGACGTGGTGGTGATCGACTCGGTGGCGGCGCTGGTGCCCCGGGCCGAGATCGAGGGCGAGATGGGCGACAGCCACGTCGGCCTGCAGGCGCGGCTCATGAGCCAGGCGCTCCGCAAGCTGACCGGCGCCATCAACCGCTCGATGACCTGCGTGATCTTCACCAACCAGATCCGCGAGAAGATCGGCGTGATGTTCGGCTCGCCCGAGACCACGACGGGCGGCCGGGCGCTCAAGTTCTACGCCTCGCTCCGCATGGACATCCGGCGGATCGGCTCCATCAAGGACAAGGACGTCCTGGTGGGGAACAAGACCCGGGTCAAGGTCGTCAAGAACAAGGTGGCGCCGCCCTTCAAGCAGGCGGACTTCGACATCATGTTCAACGTGGGGATCGACCACTACGGCATCATCGTGGACCTGGGGGTCGAGTCGGAGGTCATCACCAAGGCCGGCGCCTGGTTCTCCTACGGCGACGTGCGGCTGGGGCAGGGGCGCGAGAACACCAAGGCGTTCCTGCAGGACAACCCCGAGCTGGCCGCCGAGATCGAGGCCAAGGTCAAGGACGTGCTCGGGATGAAGGGGATCACGGCCTCCGCGGACGGCGACGGCGCCGCGGACGTCTGACCCACCCGCCGAGCGGGACGGAACGAGAGGAGGGGCCCCGGCAGCGCTGCCGGGCCCCTCCTCTCGTTCAGGGTACGCGCGCTGCGTGGTTTGCTGCCGCGCGTCGGGGGGCGTATGATGGAGGAGTCGCGCGGCGCCTCCTGTTCCGGGGAGGCGCCTCCTCGTGGCGCGGGCACCGCGGCCGGACACCGCCGGAGCCATCCGTGACAGACAGCAGCCAGCCTCCGCCGCCATCCGGCCGGTACTTCTACGTCCTCGCCCTCACGGCGCTGGGCGTGGTGTACGGCGACATCGGCACCAGCCCGATCTACGCGCTCCGCGAGGCGCTGGGGCCGCACTACGGCCTGGCGCCCACGCCGGCGAACGTGCTGGGCGTGCTGTCGCTCATCTTCTGGGCGCTCGTCATCGTCATCTCCATCAAGTACCTGGGCTTCGTGATGCGGGCGGACAACCGGGGGGAGGGGGGGATGATCGCCCTCACCTCGCTGGTGGCGCCGCCGCAGCGGATGCGTCCCGGGACGCGCCGCTGGACGCTGGTGCTGGCCGGGCTCTTCGGGGCGTCGCTGCTCTACGGCGACAGCATGATCACGCCGGCCATCTCGGTTCTGAGCGCCGTCGAGGGGCTGCAGGTGGCGACGCCCTACTTCGAGCCCTACGTGATCCCCGTCACCATCGTGATCCTGGTGGCGCTCTTCGCAGTGCAGTACCGGGGCACCGCCGGCGTGGGGAAGGTGTTCGGGCCGGTGACGCTGGTGTGGTTCACGACGCTGGCCGTGCTTGGGATCGGCCAGATCGTCCGCAGCCCCGGCGTGCTGTGGGCGGTCAACCCGCTGCACGGGTTCCGCTTCTTCGCGGAGAACGGCGTCGCCGGGTTCCTGGTGCTGGGCTCGGTCTTCCTGGTGGTCACCGGCGGCGAGGCGCTCTACGCCGACATGGGCCACTTCGGCCGGGGGCCCATCCGCTTCACCTGGTTCACGCTGGTGCTCCCGGCGCTCCTTCTCAACTACTTCGGGCAGGGCGCGCTGCTGATCGCCCGTCCCGCCGCCATCGAGCACCCGTTCTTCCTGATGGCGCCGTCCTGGGCGCTCTACCCCCTGGTGGCGCTCACCACCCTGGCGACGGTGATCGCCTCGCAGGCCGTGATCTCGGGGGCCTTCTCGCTCACCCGCCAGGCGGTGCAGCTCGGCTACCTCCCGCGCATGGAGATCCAGCACACCTCGGAGCGGCAGATCGGGCAGATCTACATCCCCTCGGTGAACTGGCTGCTCATGCTGGCCTGCATCGGGCTGGTGCTGGGGTTCCGCTCCTCCAGCAACCTGGCCGCGGCGTACGGGGTGGCGGTGACCACGGACATGGTCTTCACCACCATCCTCTTCGCGTACGTGGCGCGCAACCGCTTCGGGTGGTCGGCATGGAAGGTGGCGGCGCTCGCGACGGCGTTCCTGGTGGTGGACCTGGCCTTCTGGGGCGCCAACATCGTCAAGGTCCCCAACGGCGGCTGGTTCCCCCTGGTGGTCGCCGCCGGGTTCTTCATCCTGATGACCACCTGGAAGAAGGGGCGGCAGATCCTGGGCGACCGCCTTCAGCAGCAGTCGCTTCCCATCGAGCTGTTCCTGGCGGACGTCGCGCAGAAGGAGCGGACCCGCGTCCCCGGGACCGCGGTGTACATGTACGGCAACCCGAACGGCACGCCGCCGGCACTGCTCCACAACCTGAAGCACAACAAGGTGCTCCACGAGCGGGTGGTGTTCCTCACGGTGGAGACGGAGGAGATCCCGCTGGTCCCGGACCAGGAGCGCGTCGAGGTGGTCCCGCTGGGCGAGGGCTTCTACCGGATCGTGCTCCGCTACGGCTTCACCGAGGACCCGGACATCCCCTCCGCGCTCGCGCTGGTGCGGGAGCCCGACCTGGACCTCCGGCCCATGCAGGTCTCCTACTTCCTGGGGCGGGAGACGCTGATCGCGTCCAAGAAGCCGGGGATGGCGCTCTGGCGCGAGATCCTCTTCGCGGTGATGTCCCGCAACGCGCGCACGGCGACCTCGTTCTTCGGCCTGCCGCCGAACCGGGTGGTGGAGCTGGGGGCGCAGATCGAGCTGTAGCTCCGCCCCCGCCGAGGGATCCCGCGGCGGGGGCGCGCGGTATCAGGGGCGTCCGACGCTTCCGTCCACCCACGCAGGAGCACCCTCCGCTGTTCCAGCACCTCACCGACCGCCGCCCCGGCTCGCGGGCGCAGAGTCTGCGCAGCCTCGCCGCCTCCGCCCTGGTGCACGCCGCGCTCCTGGCGCTGGCGCTGCTCGGGGGCGGCCGGGCCGGCTACGCCCTGCTGGAGGACGTCGGCACGCCCACCGGCATCTCCGACGGACCGGCCGGCGGCGGCGGCGGCGGGGGCGGCGCGGGGGGCGAGCGTGTGACGTTCATCGACATCGCCCCGGCGGCGCCCGCCGCGGACCCCGAG
>DATABU010000508.1:0-3867 GCA_036259415.1 Longimicrobiaceae bacterium | reverse complement strand
GCCCGCGCCCAGCAGGCGGGGGCGCAGGTTGGTCAGGGAGAACTGCTGCAGGTCCGGGTACGCGGGGTTGGGCGCCGCGGGCGTCAGCCGGTACCCCCCTTCGCTCACCTCGCCGTTGGAGGCGCGCACCACCACCGCGATGTCGCCGCCCTCGTCGCGCATGGCGGGGAGCGCCGTAAAGGAGGTGGAGCCGTCCGCCTCGGCGCGCAGGGTCGCGGGCTCGCCCTGCACCAGCACCTCGGCCACGCCCGCGGGGTGGCGCACCACGCCGCGGAAGCAGTACCACCCCTTGCTGCTGCGGCCCGAGCGCGCGGCGGCCTGTCGGCAGACGGAGCCTTCGTACTCCAGGATGGTGATCTGGGCGCGTCCCGTCTGCGCGGGCGCCGGCTGCGCCGCGGCAAGCGGAGCAAGGGCGGCCAGCAGGAGGAGCAGGGAGGTGCGGTGCGGCGGAACGGGCCGGCGGAGGGCGCCGGGGGGAAAGGGGCGGGTCATGAACATCGATACCATCCGGTAATGATATGAAACGAACCGGCCAGCGCCGGCGACAACTCAAGCCCAGAAACGGACAATCAAGAAACCTGCTACATTTTCAGGATACACTCCGCCGGCGGGAGCGTCAAGCGCGGCGACCCGTGGCGCCGCCATGTGTTTGCGTCCGCGGCCCGTGGATAAAGCTTCCGCGTTGGCTCTCCGATCCCTATACTGTTCACGTCAGGTGTTTTCCGTTCCCACCCGTTTTGCGCCCCCACCATACGTCCGCAGGGATGTCGCAGTGAAATCCGACCTTTACGATGCCATCCGCGAAGCCACCGAAGACGAGTTCGACCTGCTGGCCGACCTGGGCGGGGGCGATGAATGGTCGGTCTTCCTGGGCCGTGCCCGGGACGGGAACGGGCTGGCGCTCCTGCTGCTCCAGGAGGCGGAGGACGGGGGCGGGCAGTTCGACCTGGAGGTGATCGAAGCGGTGGAGGCGGGGCTCCCCGCCGGCCGCACCACCTGCGCCGCCTGCGGCGCGGGCGAGGCGGGGTGGCCGCGATTCTGCGCGGGGTGCGGGGCGGACCTTTCCGGAGTGGCGGCCCCCGCCGGCGCGAGCGCCGCCGAGCTGCTGGAAGCGGTGTGCGGCGCCGTGGAGGGGGAGTACCGGGTGCTCGGCGCCCTGCCCCGGGCCGAGGGCGGCGGCGCCCTCTACTTTGCCCGCGAAGAGGGGACGGACCGCGTCGTGGGGCTGGCGCTGCAGCAGGAGCCGGGGGGCGAGCTGGACCTGGTGGTTGCGTGGACCCCGCAGACGGAAGCCACGCCGCCGCGGTCGGCGGAATCGGAGCGGGTCGTCTCCGCGGACCCCCTCCCGCCCCGTCCCCCGTTCGAGCCGGAACCGGAGTCGAATCCCGTTCCACCGCTGTGGGACCCGCCCTCCGGCCGTTCGCGGGCGCGCTCCCGGGACCGGGCGCGGCGCGCCGGCGCCACCGCCGCGATCGCGGTCGTCGCCGTGGCCCTGGTGGCCGCCGTCGTGTGGGCGGTGACCGGCACAAAGGGTGAGTCGGGAGCGAAGGCGATGGGGCCTGGTCCCGGCGTGGAGGCCGCGACCTCCGCCCTTTCCCCCGCGCCGGCGGTAACGTCCCCCGCCGAATCCGCCGCGGCGCCCGGCGGGGACGTGGCCACGAGCGCGGGTCTGCCGCACAGGGACCCGCCCGGCCCGGTCCGCGCCCAGCCGGCGAAGTCGGCCACGCAGCCGGCCACGCCGTCCGTCGCGGTGGTGACGCCCCCGGCGGAGGAGCCGGAGCCCGAGCCGGTCGTGCCCACGGCGCCCTCGGCTGACGGGGTGGAGGCCGCGGTGCGGCAGTACGCGCAGGCGGTGGGCTCGTGCCAGACCAGCCGGATATCGCGGGCGTATCCGGGAATCACGGGGGCGGAGATGGACCGCTGGGAGCGCGTCTTCCGGGACCGCTGCGGCGGCGGGCTGCGGACCGTCTTCGCCGCCGAGAGTCCCCCGGCGGTGAACGGCACCCGCGCCGAGCAGGTGTTCACCCTTACCCTGGTCTCCACCGGGGCGACGGGAAGCGAAGTACGCCAGCCGCTCCTTCTGCGCGCCGTGCTGGAATGGCGCGGGGGCGCCTGGTCGCTGCGCGAGGTGCGCACGCTGGGAGCGCGCTGAACCGGCGGAAGCGCTTCCGTCGCGGTACGCGACGGCGTTCGATTCCGGATGACGGCCCTCCCGCCCGGGCGGGCCCACCATGCACCCCTCCTTCATCTCCTTTCCGGCGGGTTGCTCCCATGAAATCCGAGTTGTACGACGCGCTCCGGGCGGCCACCGAAGGCGAGTTCGAGCTGCTGGGCGAGCTGGACTGCGACGGCGCGTGGATCGCCTACCTGGCGGCGGCCGGGGCCGACGGCGCCCTTGCCATCCTCCTGCTGCACCGGACCCCCGACGGCCAGGAGTACGACCTGCAGGTGGCGCACGCCCTGGACGGCTCCCTGGCGGTGGGAAAGACCACCTGCCCCGCCTGCGGGACCACGGCGGACGGCTGGCCGCGCTTCTGCGCCGGGTGCCGGCGCGACCTGTCGGGGGTAGCGGCGGACGCGGCGGTGCCGGGGTGCTCGCCGCGGGAGCTGCTGGAGGCGGTGCGCCAGGTGTCGGAGGGGGTGTACGACGTGCTGGGCGCCATGCGGCACGCCCAGGGTGGCGGCGCCATGTACTTCGCGACGGAAGAAGGCGGCCGCATCGTGGGCCTGGTGCTGGAGCGCGAGGCGGACGGGGAGCTCTCCCTGGTCCGTTCCTGGGCGTACGACCACGAGGCGCTGGCCGGGGACGACGCGCCGGCGGCGGCCTGGACCGGGGAAGCTCCGGCCGCCGCCCCGCTCGCGGCGGCAGGATACGCGGCCGCAGCCGAGCCCGAGCCGGAACTCGCGCCGGTCCTGGTGGAACCCGTCCCGGCGGCTGCCGCGCTGCTGCTGGACCCGGAGCCGGTACCGGGGACCCGCGCCCCTTCGCGGCGCGTGCTGTACGGGGCCGCGGGTGCGCTGCTGGTGGCCGCGGGCCTGGTGCTCGCCTTCGTGGTGGTGCAGCGGGATTCCTCCGCCACACCGGTGACGACGCTGACCAGCGCCGACGCGCCCGCGCCGGCCCCGGTGCCGGCGCAGCCGGTCCCCGCCTTCACCGACTCTCCCGCCGTCGCCACGCCTGCCCCCGAGCCGCCGACTCCGGCGCCCTCCACCCGCCGAACGCGCCCTCGTCCCACGCCCCCGCCGGTGGCGGTCGAGGAGCCGCGGCCGCCGGAGCCCGCCGGCCCCACGCCCGGCCAGGACCGGGCCGCGGCGCGGGCGGCCGTCGCGCGCTACGCCAGCGCGGTGGAGTCGCGGCGGATGGACCGCGTACGCGCGGCGTACCCGGGGATGTCGGCGGAGGAGACGGCGCGGTGGACGGAGTGGTTCTCCCACTTTGGCCGTGGCGACGACCTGTCGGTTTCGTACGCCGTATCGCAGGGGCCGGTGATCGAGGGCGACGTGGCGACGATGACCTTCACTCTCACCATGCGCTACCAGGGGCAGCTTCAACGGGTGACCTCGCGCGCCACCCTGCGCCGCGACGGCTCCGGGTGGGCGCTGCAGGCGCTCAACACGCCGCAGTAGACTCCTCATGCCCACCCGTCCCCGGCTGGTCCCCGCCGCGCAGACGCGCGGGGACGAGGTAGACCTGGCATCCACCCCCTTCTGGATCGGGGCCGCGGCGGACTCCGGGCTGCGCATCCTGCTTCCCGGCGTGCATCCCCGGCACGTCTCCATCCTGGAACGCGAAGACGGGTTCTGGGTGGCGCCCGCGCGCGCCGACGCCCCGCCGCGCGTGAACGGCGACGCCGCCCACGCCCCGCG
>DATABU010000507.1:0-6437 GCA_036259415.1 Longimicrobiaceae bacterium | reverse complement strand
ATGGTGATGGGGTAGGCGCTGGAGAGCGACAGCACGCCCGCGGCGACGCGCTCCTCGGCCACTTCGACCAGCGGGTCTCCGCCATGATCCGCGCGGACGACCAGGGCCCCCAGGCGGTGGCCCGCGCCCTCGCCTACCGCTACCTGAAGCGGGTGGTGGCGCACCTCATGAACCTGCTCTCGGCCGTCATCATGCCGCTGGACCGGCTCGACTACTTCGACGAGGACCCGGAGGACCGCGCCGGAGCATGAGCCGCGCGGGGCGGGGCCGCCGCCGGTTTGACTCCCCGCTCCGCCCCGGCTAGGCTTCCGGCTCGCTCACGACCGACGGCACCTCCGGACGCCCCATGACGGAAGACCTCAGCGCCTTCGCGCTCCTCTGCTTCACCTCGCTCATCGCCATCATCAACCCCCTGAGCGCCACGCCCATGTACCTGGCGCTCACCGAGGGCTACACCCCCGCCCACCGCCGGCGCACCCTGCGCAGCGCCGTGCTCACCGCCTTCGCGGTGCTGGTGGTGTTCGCGCTGCTCGGGGGCACCATCTTCCAGATCTTCGGCATCACCATCCACGCCTTCCGCATCGCGGGCGGGATCATCTTCTTCGGCATCGGCATGGACATGCTCCAGGCCAAGCGCTCCCGCGTGAAGGCCACCCAGGAGGAGGAGGAGGAGGGGCGGCAGAAGGAGGACGTGGGGATCATCCCGCTGGGGATCCCCATGATCACGGGCCCCGGCGCCATCACCACCGTCATGGTGCTGATGACGCAGGCCACCACCGGCGCCCGCATCGCCGTGGTCTTCGCCGCCGTGCTGGCGGTGCTCGCGATCGCCTGGGCGGTGCTGCACGCCGCGCCCCGCATCGTCCGCTTCTTCGGGCAGACGGGGTTGAACGTGATGACCCGCATCATGGGGCTGCTGGTGACGGTGATCGCGGTGCAGTTCATCGTGGACGGCGCCCGCCCCCTCCTGGTGGACGCCCTCCGCTCCGCCGGCGCGGGGAGCTGAGGCGATGCCGGTCTTCCCCTCCCGCACCCTGATCCTGGGCCACCGCGGCGCCCCGCTGGAGGCGCCCGAGAACACCTTCGGCGCCTTCCGCCTGGCGCTGGAGCACGGCGCCGACGGCGTGGAGCTGGACGTGCAGGGCTCCGCCGACGGGGCCCCGGTGGTGATCCACGACCTGACGCTGGACCGCACCACCGACGGCCGCGGCGAGGTCCGCGCCCACACCTGGGCCCGGCTCGCCGGGCTCCACGCCGGCCCGGGGGAGCCGCTCCGCCGCCTGGGCGAGGTGGCGGACTGGGCGGCGGGCGCCGGCGCCTGGCTCAACGTGGAGCTCAAGGGCGCGGGGACCGAGGAGGCCACCCTCGCCTCCCTGGAGCGGGCGGGGGTGCTGGAGCGCACCCTGGTCTCCTCGTTCCTCCCCTCCGTGGTGCTGGAGGTGGGGAGGCTCGCCCCCGGCGTCCGCCGCGCCCTGGTGACCGAGACCTGGAGCGCGGAGGTGGCCGCGCTGGCGCGCGACTCCGGCGCGGGGGGGGTCTGCATCCACCGGGGGCTGGCCACGGCGGAGCGGCTGGCCGAGCTCGCCGCGGCACGGTTCTTCGTGGTGGTGTGGACGGTGGACGATCCTGCCGAGGTCCGCGCCCTGCTGGCGGCCCGGGTGGCGGCCATCATCACCAACGATCCCCGCACCGCCGTCGCCGTGCGGGACTCAACGGAACCGGCCCAGGAGCTCTCATGAACCCCACCCCCCTTGCGCTGCTGGCGGCCATCGCGGCGTCCGGCGCCGGCCTGCCGGCTCCCTCGCCCGCGCAGCACCCCGATGCTGCCGCGGTGCAGGTCGCAGCCGTGAAGGCCGTCCGCGCGGAGTTCCCCGCGGGAACGATCAAGGTCGACCGGGGGATGCACGGCTCCCAGCCGCGGCTGCTCTCCGATTCCGTGGCCCGCGTACTCGCGGACGCCGTCGGCGGCACGGTCGGCTCACGGGCCGACGTCGTCTGCCCGGGAAGCGGCCCGCGCGGATGCAGGATCGTCGGTGCCGAGGCACTCCTGCGGGTCGCAGAGCCTGTCGTCCAGGGTGACTCGGCGACGGTGGTGGTCGCGGGTCGGTACCACACCGGGTCCGACCGGCAGCCGGTCGGGGCGAAGGACCTGCGGGTCAGGCTCGTCCGGAGCGCCGGCAGGTGGATCGCGGTCGGCACGACCGTTCTCCGGATCTCGTAGGCGCGCCGATTGCCTCTCCCCGGGGCCGGACCCACGCACTCACCGTCGCCGTGACCGCATGCTGCTCGCGACCGTAGCCGTCCTGCTGGCGTTCCAGGAGACGCCCGCGCCCGCCCCGCAGGACACCCTGCGGGGGTTCGACTCGCCCGAGACCCGCGACCTGGTGGAGCGCGTGGCCCGGGCGGTGTCCGTCGTCCCCGAGGAGCTGCGCGACTACCGGGCCGACTTCCGCACCGCCGTCTACCTTTCGCTGCGCGCCGACTCCGCCCAGGCCGGCGAGGTCCCGGTGACGGTGGACGAGTTCGCGGGCGAGCTGCGCTGGGCGCGCGGCGGCGGGCTGGTGCAGGAGGTCCGGGGACACCGGATCCGCATGCTGGCGCCCACCCCCTACAGCGTGGGGACGCTGCTGGAGCAGCCCTGGATCGTCCCGCACCTGTACGGGCAGACCATCGAGCTCTTCCAGCTCTCCTCTGCGCCCGCCCGGACCGCGGCCGGCGGGCGCCCCGTGCGGCGCGTCTCGCGCGCGGTGCACCCCTTCTCCCTTCGCGGGCTGACGCTGTACCGCTACGAGGCGGGCGACACGGTGCGCGTGACCACCTCCGAGGGGGTGGTGCGCCTGGCGACCGTCGAGGTCCGCCCGCGCGCCGAGCCGGAGCGCGGCTCCGCGCAGCTGGTGGTCGGCTCCTTCCAGGTGGACCTGGACCGCGCCGCCATCGCCCGCGCGCGCTTCGGCTTCGCCGAGCCCGGGGGCCGCTTCCGGCTCTCCCGCACCGGCGTCTACTTCGAGATGGAGAACGGGCTGGTGCAGGGCCGCTGGTGGCTCCCCTACCGGCAGCGCCAGGAGGTGCAGATCTCCTCGCCGCTCCTGGGCGGGGCGGCGGCCATCCGGGTGGCGAGCGCGCTCTCCGGCTACGACCTGAACACCGGCTGGGCGCCGGAGGAGCCGGGACGCTGGGCGCTGGTGCGCAGCGAGAGCGACGACGCGTTCCGGGACTGGGGCCCGGTGGTGGGCGAGGGGATCGGCGACTACGACATCGCCGACTTCCAGGACCTGGCGCGCGAGACCACGGGCGCCGCCCGGCGGGAGGAGGGGGTGCGCGTCTCCCTGCTCCCCGAGCGGGGAGAGCACTTCTTCCGCTACAACCGCGTGGAGGGCCCCTTCCTGGGCGCGGCGCTCGGCGCCGAGTCGAACCTCCCGGACGGGGCCCGCTGGGAGGTGTACGCCACCGCGGGGTGGGCCTTCTCGGAGCAGGTCGCGCGCGGGGAGGCGTCCGCCCGCTGGATCGACGAGTCCACCGGGGCCTTCGGGCAGCGGCAGGGATGGAGCGCCTCCACCGCCGTGTACCGGCGGCTGCGCGACACCCAGGTCTTCCGCCCCGCTTTCCGCTGGGACCTGGGCTACTCGCTGAACGCCGCACTCGGGGGATACGACATCCTGGACTACTACGACGCCACCGGCGCGGAGGCGTTCGCCGGGATGCGGCGGGGACCCTGGTCCGGGCGGCTGGGCGGCCGGTGGGAGCGGCACGACTCCGTGGTCCGCAACACGGATTCGTTCCTCTTCGGACGGGCGCGCCGCTTCCCCCCGGTGGCCCCCGCCGACCCCGGGACGCACGCCGGCGTGGAGGGCGAGGTGCGCTACGGGGTGGGCGGCGGCGCCTTCGCGCTGGGGAACAGCCTGGTGGCCTCGCTGCGCGGCGAGACCGGCTTCGCCGACTGGCGCTTCGGGCGGGTCACCGGCTTCCTGGCGGCGCGGCGCTCGCTGGGGCCGTACCTGACGCTGGCGCTCCGCGGCGACGCGGGGCACGTGGCGGGCGACGTCCCGCCGCAGCTGCTCATCCGCTTCGGCGAGGCCGAGGGGCTGCGGGGCTACGACCCCAACGAGTTCGGCGGCACCACCGCGGCCGTGGGGCGGGCGCGCCTCCTCCTCTTCCTGCCGCCGTACACGCAGGAGCCGCTGGCGCGCGCCGGGTTCTTCATCGTCCCCCCGCTCCGCCCCGCGCTGGTGCTCTCCGGCACCTCCGCCTGGGCGGACGTGGCGGAGCGCTCCCGCGACGAGCTGCTGCGGGTGGGGTCGCGCCCCACCGACGGCGCGCGGCGGACGGTGGGGATCGGGGTGAGCGTCTTCGAGGACGCCCTCTCCCTGGAGTACTCCCGGGCGCTGGAGGACGACGAGGAGGGGCGCTGGACCCTCGGCCTGGTCTCGTGGTTCTGAGCGGTCCCGTCCTTGCAATCCCGTGGCACCTGCGGAGACAGGCAGGAACGACACACGCGAGCCCGGAGTCCAGCAATGTCCTCGATCAACCGCCCCCTGGCGGGGCCCATGATGACCTTCGACCTGGCCGAGCAGCTCCGCTCCCTCCGCGGGGAGGAGGCGTACACGCGCAGCGGCCGGGCCGGACGCACCCTCGCCAAGTCGGGCCGCTTCCGGCTCACCCTGGTCGCCATGGCGGCGGGGAACGAGATCGGCACGCACCAGTCGGACTCGCCCATGACACTGCACGTGCTAGAGGGGGCGGTCCACTTCCGGGCCGCCGGGGGGAGCCACGACCTGCGCGCCGGGGAGCTCCTCTTCTTCGGCCCGGGCGACGCGCACGACATCCGGGCCTCCGAGGAGAGTTCGCTCCTCATCACCCTCTCGGCGGTGGGCGACGACTACCTGATGGAGGACCCGGGCGACTACCCCTCCGGCGCCGAGGGGAACGCGGCCTCCTCCTGAGCCCCGCGGACCGGGGCGCGGCGATCCGCTTGCGCCCCTCCGCCCCGCGGCCTAGCTTCGCTCTCGCCGCGTCCGCGCCGGCCCTCCTCCCCGCCGCGCGCGCCGCCCCCGTACACGCCCCGCTCCCGTGAAGACCCAGCGCCACGCCGCGATCCTGGACCTGGTCCGCGCCCGCCGCGTCCCCTCGCAGGAGGTGCTCCGCGAGCTCCTCTGCGAGCGGGGGATCGACGTCGCGCAGGCGACGCTCTCGCGCGACATCCGCGAGCTGGGGCTGGTGAAGGTGCCGGACGAGCAGGGCGGCTACGTGTACACGGTGCCCACGCACTTCACCGATCCCAGCCCCACGCTGGGGCGGCTCCTGCCCACGCTGTACCTGGGCGCGGACGGGGTGGGGAACCTGCTGATCGTGCGGACGCTGACGGGGGGGGCGCAGCCCATCGCGGTGGCGCTGGACCGGGAGGAGTGGCCCGAGGTGGTGGGCACCATCGGCGGGGACGACTCCATCCTGCTGGTTCTGCGCACCCCCGAGCAGATGGAGCCGGTGAGGCGGCGGCTGGAGGAGATCGCGGGCGTTTAGATGCCGTCCCGCCGAGAAGGGTTGGCGGATTGTTCCTCCCCCATTAGCATAGTTGACGACTCCGATTGCGCAGAAGCAGCAGAACACCCCCGTAGACAAGCTTCTGGTAGACACTTGCCATTGCGCAACGATATAAAGACGCTTCAGGATCGAAGCGTTGACAGATCGCCTGCCTCGCCGCTAATCTGGTCCTCGCCAAAGAGATAACGCGGATCCTGGCACCCGGTCCTTCACCGGGGTGCCCGCACCCCGGGCTTCCGCACCGGGGTCGGACGGCCGAGGCTCACCACGCCCGTCGTCCGCGGATCCTTTCCGTTCAGATCGGCACCGCTCTCCCGACAGCCTGTCCCGTCCCGCCCCGTGGTCCCGTGACCTCGTGGGCTTCCTGCATTCGCGCCGGCGTGTCCGGCGCCTCACCCCCGCTCCGCGTCCGGCGGAAGGAGGCTGCCGCTCCCCATCGTCCGTTGGTTCGTTCACCCGCTGTCCGAAGTCTTCCCTGCCGTCTCAGGAGAACAGCAAATGGGATTCCTTGTTCGTCGGAGGTTGCTACTGGGGCTCGCCGTAACGGCGCTGCTCGGGGCAGCCACAACCCCGCTGGCCGCACAGGGCGGGAGCGTCCGTGGCACGGTCACGGCCGCCGGTTCGCAGCGCCCGCTGACGGGCGCGCAGGTGACGGTCGTCGGCTCCAACCGTCGCGCGGTCACCAACGAGGCGGGTGAGTACTCGCTGACCAACATCCCGACGGGCGCGGCGCAGGTCCGCGCGGAGATGATCGGGCACACGGGCTCGACCCAGACGGTCACCGTCGCCGCGGGGCAGACCGTCCGCGCGGACTTCGCCCTCGGCTCCAGCGCCCTGGAGCTCGACGCCCTCGTGGTCACCGGCACCGTCGGCGCGACCCAGAAGCGCGCCATCGGCAA
>DATABU010000506.1:0-1942 GCA_036259415.1 Longimicrobiaceae bacterium | reverse complement strand
CGGCGAGGCGCTGAGCTACGCCGAGCTGGAGGCGCGCTCCAACCGCCTCGCCAACCACCTGCGCCGGCTGGGCGCCGGCCCGGAGACCCGTGTGGGCGTGTGCATGGAGCGCACGCCGGAGCTGGTGGTCGCCCTGCTGGGTGTCCTCAAGGCGGGCGGGGCCTACGTGCCGCTGGACCCCGGCTACCCGCGCGAGCGGCTCGGCTGGATGGCCGAGGACGCGCAGGTCGGGCTGGTCCTCACCTCCACGGCCCTGGCGGGGGTGCTCCCCGCGGGGACGCTCACCCTCGCGCTGGACGCCGTCCGCGCCGACGTCGAGGCCGAGCCCGCGGAGGCGCCGCGGAGCGGCGTCGAGCCCGAGAACCTGTCGCACGTGATCTTCACCTCGGGCTCCACGGGGCGGCCCAAGGGGGTGATGATCCGCCATTCCTCCGTCGCCGTGCTCCTGCACTGGCTGCGGGAGACGGTCTCCGACGAGGAGCGGGCCTCCGTGCTCTTCTCCACCTCCATCAACTTCGACGTGTCTGTGGCCGAGGTGTTCGGCACCCTGGCCTGGGGCGGGAAGCTGGTGCTGGCGGAGAACGCCCTGGCGCTGGCGGAGCTCGCCGAGCCGGTCGTCCACGCCAGCATGGTCCCCACCGCCGCGGCGGAGCTGCTGCGCATGGGCGGGATCCCGGAGAGCGTGCGGACGCTGAACCTGGGCGGGGAGCCGCTCCCCAACGACCTCGCGCAGGCGCTGTACGCGCTGGGTACGGTGGAGAAGGTGGGCAACCTCTACGGCCCCACGGAGGACACCACCTACTCCACCTACTCCCTGGTGCCGCGCGGCGGCGAGCGGGTGCTCGTCGGCAGGCCGGTGGCGGGCACGCGGGCGCTGGTGCTCGACGCGGAGCTGCGTCCGGTGCCCGCGGGCGTGGTGGGCGAGCTGTACCTGGCCGGCGACGGGCTCTCCCGCGGCTACGCGGGCCGGCCCGAGCTGACGGCCGAGCGCTACCTGCCGGACCCGTTCGGCGCGCCGGGGTCGCGGATGTACCGGGTGATGGACCGCGTGCGCTGGCTCGCCACGGGCGAGCTGGAGTACTTCGGCCGCACCGACTTCCAGGTGAAGGTGCGCGGCTTCCGCATCGAGCTGGGCGAGATCGAGACGGCGCTGCACGCCCGCCCGGGTGTGCGCTCCGCCGTCGCCGTGGTGCGGGAGGACGCCCCGGGCGACCGCAGGCTGGTGGCCTACGTGGTGGCGGAGGAGGGGGTCCCCGGGCCCGGCGCCGCCGAGCTGCGCTCGCTGCTCCGGGAGCGCCTCCCGGAGTACATGGTGCCCTCCGCGGTGGTGATGCTGGACGCCCTGCCGCTGACGGGGAGCGGCAAGGTCGACCGGCGCGCCCTCCCCGCGCCGGAGGGTGCGGCCGGGGACGGGGAGTTCGCCGCGCCCCGCACCGCCGCCGAGGAGCTGCTGGCGAGGATCTTCGCGGAGGTGCTGGGGGTGGAGCGCGTGGGGGTGGACGACGGCTTCTTCGAGCTGGGCGGCCACTCGCTGCTCGCCACCCGCGTGGTGTCGCGGCTCCGCGAGGTGTTCGGGGTCGAGGTGCCGCTGCGGGAGCTGTTCGAGTTCTCCACCGTCGCCACGCTGGCCGTGCGCATCGAGGAGCTGCGCGGGGCGGGGGCAGGGGTGGCGCCGCCCATCGGGCGGGCCCCGCGCGACGAGCCGCTGCCGCTCTCCTTCGCGCAGCAGCGCCTCTGGCTGGTGGACCGCCTGGAGCCGGGCGGCTCCGCCTACAACGTGCCCTCCGCGCTGCGTCTCCGTGGCGAGCTGGACACGGCCGCGCTGCGGGCGAGCCTGGACGCGCTGGTGGAGCGCCACGAGACGCTGCGCACCACCTTCGCCGAGCAGGGCGGCGTCCCCGTGCAGGTCGTCCACGCACCCGCGCCCCTCGCCCTGGCGCAG
>DATABU010000505.1:0-4901 GCA_036259415.1 Longimicrobiaceae bacterium | reverse complement strand
GGCTCGCCGATGTGGACGAACATCAGGTTCGGCTTCTCCGTCTTCAGGTACTCCCGCACCGCGCGCACCGTCTGGCCGGCGCTGAGCTTCCCGCTCTGCGGCGAGTTCACGTGGCTGAGCGACCGCGGGGCCTCCAGGTGGTGGAACTTGGTCTTGCTGAAGAACGCCGCCGTCTGCAGCCCCCGCGCGTGCGCCGCGGCGAAGATCGTCGGGACCTCCACCGTGCCGTGCGAGTGCGTCTTGTCCGAGTTCCAGGTGATCCCGTGGTCTTCGGGCTCCAGCCCCGTGAGCATGGAGGTGTGCGACGGGAGCGTCCGGCTCGGCATGATGGTGCGCGCGTTCAGCGTGTAGCTCCCCTCGCGCATCAGCTTCAGCAGCGTCTCGGCGTCGAACCTCGCGATCGCGTCGGGCCGCAGCCCGTCGATGGAGATCACCACCACGTGCTCCGACAGGTCGCCCCGGAACGGGGTGGTGACGGTCGGGGTGCCCGGGTCCGCGGCCACCAGCGCCGAAGCGGCGGGCAGCTCGTTCGGCAGTTCAGCCGGCAGTTCGGCGGCGGGGGCGAATGCACCCAGCAGGGCCACGGACGCGAAGGCGGACAGCGCCCGGAGCGGGGTGCGACGTCGAAGGTCTCGCATCGGCATTCCTCCAGCTCGGGGATCGGGCACGCGGCATCGCTCCCGTGGACCAGGCTCGAAAGCCGGCGGACCGGGGCGGCGCTCACGACTCAACTTGTTTACGTACAATAATTTAACACATTTCGCCGCCGATTTCCACCCCCCGGGTCCCCTCAGGCCCGGACCCCGGCCCGCAGCACCGCCCCCACCCGCTCCGCGGCCTCGCGCAGCCGCTCCTCCGGCTCGATCAGGGCGAACCGGACGTGCCCCTCCCCCTCCGGCCCGAAGCCGATGCCGGGCGAGACCACCACCCCCGCCTCGCGCAGCAGCATCCGCGCGAACTCCACGCACGGCATCTCGCGGAACGGCCCGGGGATGGGCGCCCAGACGAACATCGTTGCCCGCGGCGCCGGGACCTCCCAGCCCGCGTCGCGCAGCGCCTCGACCAGGGCGTCGCGGCGGGTCCGGTACGTCTCGCGCGTCTCGGCGACGCACTCCTGGCCGGCGCGCAGCGCGTGCGCCGCGGCGATCTGGATGGGCTGGAAGATGCCGTAGTCCAGGTAGCTCTTGATCTTGGTGAGCGCCTGCACCATGGCCGCGTTCCCCACGCAGAAGCCCACCCGCCACCCGGGCATGCAGTACGACTTGGACATGGAGAAGAACTCCACGCCGATCTCTTTGGCTCCCGGCACCTGGAGCAGGCTGGGCGGGTCCTCGTCGAAGCCGAAGTCGGCGTAGGCGAAGTCGTGCACAAGCAGGATCCGCTCGCGGTGGCAGAGCTCCACGGCGCGCTCGAAGAAGCCCCGGTCCGCGGTGAGCGTGGTGGGGTTGTTGGGGAAGGACAGGACCAGCGCGCGCGGCCCCGGGGTCCCGGAGCGCGCCGCCGCCTCCACCTCCCCCAGCAGCGCGTCGCCGTCCACCCGGCCGTCGCCGCGGTCGCGGAGCGGGAGGGTGCGCACGTTCCCCCCGGCGAAGATCACCGAGTAGGTGTGGATGGGGTACGCCGGCGCGGGGACCAGCACCGTGTCGCCGTCGTCCAGGATGGCGAGCATCAGGTGCGAGATCCCCTCCTTGGCGCCGATGGTGACCACCGTCTCGGTGGCGGCGTCCAGCTCCACCCCGTAGCGGCGGGCGTAGTGCTCGGCGATGGCGTCGCGCAGGCCGTAGATCCCGCGCGACGCGCTGTAGCGGTGGTGCTTCCCGTCCGCCGCGTGGGCGACCAGCTCGTCCACGATGTGCTCCGGCGTGCGGAGGTCCGGGTTCCCCATCCCCAGGTCGATGACGTCCTCGCCCGCCTCGATCCGCTCCCGCTTCTCCTGGTTGATCTGGGCGAAGACGTAGGCGGGGAGCCGCCCCACCAGGGGGAAGTCGGCGGGAGATCGGGGGGGCCAGTCCGTCGCGTGGTTCGGTTCGCTCATGCTCGCTCCGTCGGGGTTCCAGGGGTCCGGGGGCCGCTGCGCATGCAGGATCCTCGCCGCAGCGGCGCGGCCGCTACGGGCGCCGCCCGCCCCCGCCCTCCCCGCCCCCGGGCCCGCCGCGGCCGGAACCGCGCCCCGGGTCGCGGAGCCGCTCCGGCACCTTCTGCCACTGCTCCGGGGTGAGCACCTTCTGAGCCTCCTGCATCGCCTGCCGCGAGGCGGCGCGCGCCTCCTGCAGCCGCGGCCCGATCGCCTGGAGGACCCCGCCCGCGCCCCCCTGCCCCGCGCGGACGGCGCCGCCGGCCCGTTCCAGCTCCCGCTCCGCCTGCGCCTGGACGGTGTCCAGCCGCACCTGAAGCGAGTCGGAGATCGCCTCCAGCCGCTCGGCCTGCTCCGGCGTGAGCTTCAGGCTGTCGCCCAGCGCGAGCAGGTCGAGCAGCGGGTTCGCGACCGCCCGCTCCACCACCACGCGCGGGTCGAAGCCACCGCCGGCCCCGCCGGCCCCGCCGCCCCCGCCGCGGCCTCCTCCCCCGCCGCCCGTCACCGCCCCGGCCACCCCGCCGAAGCCGCCCCCGAAGCCCTGCTGCTGCCGGCCCACCGAGAGCCGCGCCTGCACCTGCAGCTGGAAGGGGTTGCGGAAGGCCCGGTTCTGCTGCCGCGGGTCGCCGAAGCGCTCGTTGACCTCGTAGCGGAAGCTCCCGCTCGCCGGGTCGAAGCCGCGCGGGTAGAGGAGCACCGCGTCGGCCCGGTTCTGCTCGCCCCAGCCGCGCAGCCCGTCCGCCCCGTGCAGCAGGCGGTCAAGCCCGCCCAGCGTGTTGACCGCGTCCACCGAGATGCTGAGCCGGGTGCCCAGCCGCGGCAGGGTGGGCCGCAGGTTGGCCCTCAGGTCCAGCCCGTAGCTCCACGGGTTGCGGCAGCTGTTGCGCTCCGCGACCCGCCCCAGCTGCGACTCCAGGCACTCGCGCACGCGGTCGGAGGAGCCCGCCAGCAGGCGCGAGACGGCCGCGCCCACGGCGGGATCGGCCGCCGTGGCCGGGTCGAAGACGAAGGCCAGGTCGTTGCGGGCGCCGTCGCCGTTGATGTCGCCCCCCACCGTCGGCGTGAAGGGGGAGCCGGAATTGAAGCGGCCGACCACCGTGTAGTCCACCCAGGGCCGGAGCTGGTGCCCCAGCGTGAGCACCACCTGGTGGCGCCGGTCGAAGTCGCTGGTGCCCCACTCCGCCTCGTTGGGGTTCCCGGCGGTCAGCGGCAGGCCGCCGCCGGAGCCGCCCCCGAACCCCCCGCCGAAGCCGCGCCCGAAACCGCCGCCGGAGGTCCCCTGGTCGCGCGAGCGCGCCCACGTGTAGTTGACCTGTCCGGCCAGGCGCCACCGGGGGAGCCCCCCGGTCAGCCCCAGCGTCACCTGCTGCGAGCGCGAGCGCAGCTCCGAGTCGTACTCCGTCACCTGGCCGAACTCCGGGTGCAGGCGCGAGGCGAGGAAGCCCACCTCGCCGGTCTCCTCCACGATGGCGTCGCGCGGCACGAACACGGGGCGGCCGCCCTCCTCCGCCAGCGTGAAGCGCGCGGTGGTGTCCAGGTTCAGGTCGCGCACCCCCTGGAGGCTCACCCCGAGGGCGTAGGTCCCGTCCACCGAGACGCGCACCGTCCGGGAGAGGCTGCGCTGGAAGCCGAGCGAGGCGCGCCAGGAGCGGGTGGCCCCGAAGCCGGGGTCGAACACCGTCACGCGGGTGCCGCGCCCGGAGCCCGGCGGCGCGCCGATGCCGCCGTCCAGACAGGCGCCGGGGATGGACTCGGTCCCGTCGCGGAACGACTCCCAGTCCGGCGCCGGCACCGCGGCGCCGATGCAGGTCAGCTGCGCCTGCGACTCGGGGAGCCCGGTGGCGTCGTGCGCGGCGGCGAACAGGTTCCAGAGCGGCCGCGAGCGGAACTCGCCGAACCCGCCGCGCACCGTCCCGACCGGCTGCTCGCTCTCGCCGCGCCGCAGGGTGTAGGTGAAGCCGACCCGCGGGCTCAGGGCGAAGTCGGAGGGGAGCTCGTCGGTGCGCCTCCCGAAGAGCTCCTCCACCCGCGGGTTGTGCTCCGGCCGGTCGCCCACCGCCGACGCCTCCATGCGCAGTCCGTAGGTGAGCTGCAGGTCCTGGCGCGGCCGCCAGGTGTCGCCCACGTACAGCGCCGAGTTGATGCCGCCCGCCTCGCGCTCTCGCTGCGTGAGCGTGCGGGTGAAGGAAGCGGCGCTGTCTGCGGCGAAGGCGGCGAGCGAGTTGTAGGTGAAGGAGCCGAGCAGGTTGCTCCCCGACAGGCTGCGGCTGCGGGTGGAGTTCACCAGCCCCCCGATGCGCAGCCGGTGCTGCCCCACCAGCAGCGACAGCTCGTTCGACACCTCCAGCGTGCGGTCGCTCGACTCGGTGGCCGTCCCCGCCCCACCGAAGGAGAGCGTGGAGACGGAGCGGGAGCCGTCCTCCATCTCCGAGGTCAGCCGCACACGCCCGCCGGGCACCGCGGCGTACGGCTCGGTACCGCGGCTCCCGGTGGAGTAGAAGGAGCGCAGCTCGTTGATCCACCCCGCCCCGAAGCGGGAGGTCAGCGAGAGCATAGCGCCGCCGGAGGCGGAGCTCACGTCGGTCCCGGTCTGCGGGAGCCCGAGCGCGCCGATGCGCGACGCGCCCTGCTCGCTCCAGCTCCCGTTGCCGCGCAGCGTCAGCGTGTGCAGCTGGGTCAGGTTGTAGTCGACGCGCCCCAGGAGCGTGTACGAGGTGTTCACCTGGTCGGTGGGGGCGCGCACCCCGGCGGAGTAGATCCCCTTGGCGTCGAGGAGCGCCAGGAAGCGGGCCACCGAGTCCGGGTCCACCCCGAGCGACTGGAGCGC